>DATBUE010000334.1:0-3512 GCA_036516375.1 Noviherbaspirillum sp.
ATGATCCGCCCCATGACCGCCGATCCTCTCGAACTGCAGAAATTCAGCGACCTGGCCCACCATTGGTGGGACCCGACATCTGAATTCCGCCCCCTCCATGAAATCAATCCGCTACGCCTCGAGTGGATCAATGCGCGCGCAGGGATTGCCAACAAGACTGTTCTCGATGTGGGTTGTGGCGGCGGCATCCTGGCCGAATCGATGGCCCGCAAGGGCGCGGATGTGACCGGCATCGACTTGTCGGAGAAGGCCCTGAAAGTGGCCGACCTCCACAGCCTTGAGTCTGGCGTACGCGTACGTTACGAATTGATCGCCGCCGAAGAACTTGCTGCCCGCCAACCAGAGCATTACGACGTCGTGACTTGCATGGAAATGCTGGAACACGTTCCCGATCCACTCGCCATCGTTCATGCATGCGCACGCTTGGTCAAGCCGGGTGGAAAAGTGTTTTTTTCCACTATCAATCGCAACCCGAAGGCTTATCTGCTTGCCGTGGTCGGTGCCGAATACCTGCTGCGCCTGCTGCCGAAGGGAACCCACGATTACACGAAATTCATCACCCCGGCCGAGCTTGCACAATATTGCCGCGAAGCGGGACTCGTGGTCGATGGTTTCAAGGGCATGACCTACAACCCCATCACGAAAATCTATTCGCTGAACCAAGACACCGACGTCAATTACCTGGTGGCTTGCAGCAAACCGCACTGATTCTGGCTCCATGCATCTCCCTGCCCCTGCCGCCATCCTGTTCGATCTCGATGGCACGCTCGCCGACACGGCTCCCGACCTCGCCGCCGCCATTAACCGCGTGCGGGCGGCTCGCGGCCTTGCTCCCACGCCTTACGAAAAATTGCGCCCCTTCGCCTCGGCCGGTGCACGGGGACTGATCGGAGTGTCCTTTGAAAAAAAACCGGGCGACGAAGATTATGAAGAATTGCGCATTGCATTTCTCGACGAGTATGAGAGCCGGATCGCTGAGAAAAGCACGCTCTTCCCAGGCGTGGCGACAACCCTGAAGAGTCTTGAGGAGCGTGACATCCCCTGGGGGATTGTCACGAACAAGGCAGCACGGTTTACCGATCGCTTGGTTCCACTGATCGGGCTCGGCCATGCCGCATGCATCGTCTCTGGTGACACGACGCCCCACCCCAAGCCGCATCCCGCGCCCCTGCTCGAAGCGGCAAAGCGTATCCAAGTGAACCCGAATAGCTGCTGGTATGTAGGTGATGACCTGCGCGACATCCAGGCCGGCCGGGCGGCGAACATGGCCACTGTCGCTGCCGCCTGGGGCTACTGCGGCGACGCGGAAGCGGCCGACTGGGGCGCCGATGTCGAACTGACAGATCCGCTGGCCCTGCTCGGCTTGATCGCAAGCCGCTCTTGAACTTCCAGGTTCGATGCCCATCTACTGCAGCACAGGCGTACAATAGGCGCCTGCTTGGGGACGACCTGGTTTCGACGTGGGTTGCGAAGCAGTGCAGGGCATACCGAGGGCTGGTCACCTCGTAAATCCAACCGGAAAAAAGTAAACGCTAACGACACTCGTTACGACCTAGCCCAAGCCGCTTAATAACCGGCTAGCTAGCTCCACACTGCCTCGTCCCTGGGGCAGGCTGGCAACAGCATGTGGAGTCATTTACAGGGAATCGCTTCGGATCGGGTCACTTGATCTGAAGTTAAATTCAAGGTGACTCGCCTGGCCGCAGCGTGCGCGTCCGCGTCGGTCCGGGTTAAATCAAATGGCAGCGCTAAGTATGTAGAACTGTCTGTAGAGGGCTTGCGGACGCGGGTTCGATTCCCGCCGTCTCCACCAATATTCAAACCACGGCAGACCATGCCTGACAACGCAAGGCGTTGAAAAATAAGGAATTTCCCTTGTTTTTCAAGTCCGCCTAGTTGTCTTGCTTGGTCTGCCGCTGTCATGTAAACAGCACGCAAATAGCACGCGGCGGGCGCGCCATCAGGAGCCGGTCCAGACGTGCTGCGGATTCAATGCTCCTCGTCACCCCACTATGCTGTCTCCATTGCGTAGCCTAGTCGCTGCCCTACTTTTCAAGGTTAGAGCGGATTCGCCCTGACCAGCTCACCGATGCCGGACGGCTTGCCGACGGCACTGCGTTGCGGCTCCTTGCCATGTCGCGTCGCCACGCCCCTCGGCGGGCCCCTTGTTCCGCAGGCAATCCGCCTCGGCCTCGGCTGAGCCGGTCAGGGCGAACGACTGGTCGAGCAGCGGGCAGGCAAAGGTGGCTTAACCCGCTGCAGGGTCCGTATTCAACTCGTAGCTGGTGCTGCGGCCGCCCGATGCGGATTTGCGCAACACGCCCTGCGCCACCAGCTCGTTGATGTCACGCAGCGCCGTATCCGGCGAACACTTGGCGATTACCGCCCATTTGCTGCTGGTGAGCTTGCCTTCGAAACCGTCGAGCAGCCGGGTAACCAGCTTGGCCTGCCGCTCGTTCATCGGCATTCCGGCCAACCGCTGCCAGAATCGCGCCTTGGTCAGTACGGCATCAAGCGTATGCTGCGCCTGGTCGATGGCTCGATGCAGCGTGGCGAGGAACCATGCCAGCCATTCAGTGACATCGACCGATCCTTTCTGCGTTCGCTCCAGGATGTTGTAATACGCTGTGCGCTCTCGCTGGATCTGGGCGGAAAGGCTGTAGAAACGCTGAGGGCTTCCATCGGCACGGGCCAACAGCAGATCGCCGATGGCGCGGGCAATCCGTCCGTTGCCGTCATCGAAAGGATGCAGGGTCTCGAACCAAAGATGGCCGAGCCCTGCCCTGATGAGAGGTGGCTCGCTTGAGGGAAGATTGATCCAGTCAAAAAAGCGGCTCATCTCGGTATCCAGGCCACCGGCCGGCGGGGCCTCGAAATGCACGTGCTGCCGCCCGATGGGGCCGGACACCACCTGCATCGGACCATTGGCATCATCACGCCAGGCGCCAACCGTGATCTTGGAGAGCCCTGAATAACCGACTGGAAAGAGCGCGGCGTGCCAGCCGCACAGCCTTTCTCGCGTCACTGGAGCCTGGCAATTTGCCGTGGCATCGAGCACCATCTCGACCACACCCTCCGCATGCCGGTCCACGGGTGCCAGTGCACCGATGTCCACGCCCAAGCGACGGGCGATGGAGGAACGCACCGACGCTACGTTGAGGTGCTCCCCCTCGATCTCGCTGGTCTTGATCACGTCTTCGGTGAGCGCGGCCAAGCTGGCCTGATCACGCAGGGCGATGCCAACGTCTGCCAAGCGCCCCATCAACATCCCTTGGGCGCGGCTGACTTTGGCCAAGGGGGAGACAAGCGCGGCCAAGTCATACCGCCACTTTGGCCAGTTGCTGGCCTGCCAGATGTAGAGGTAATCTCCGCTGTTCATGCGGCGATTATGCGGCGCATTCTCCGCATTCGCAATGTCATTCGATGCAGAAAATGCGGGGATTATGCATTTCTTTCACCGCATGGCGTTCCTGCTTGCAGCGGTGGCGGCCCCACTTCTTCTGATCAAAACA
>DATBUE010000335.1:0-3548 GCA_036516375.1 Noviherbaspirillum sp.
TGTCTCATGAGCAGGCTGGCGAGCCAGTGCTCAAGCTTGCGCTGTCGAATACGTGAACTTCGACGCGGGACTATAATGAAGCGTCGAATTTGCTTAGCAGGAGCTGCAAGATGAATGCTGTTACCGAAATGCCCGATCCGATCATGTTCTCGGATAGCGCCGCGGCCAAGGTCGCTCAGTTGATTGAAGAAGAAGGCAATCCCGACCTGAAGTTGCGGGTGTTCGTGCAAGGTGGAGGATGTTCCGGGTTCCAGTACGGATTCACCTTCGACGAAATCGTCAACGAGGATGACACGACGATGAGCAAGAACGGCGTGCAGTTGTTGATCGACTCCATGAGTTATCAGTACCTGGTCGGGGCTGAAATCGATTACAAGGACGACATCGAAGGGGCGCAATTCGTGATCAAGAATCCGAATGCCACTACAACCTGCGGATGCGGATCGTCCTTCTCGGCCTGATCCGGTAAAGGGGCAATAAAAAACGCGGCGACTGCGCCGCGTTTTTTTATTGCCCTCGCGTTACGCGGGGTAGAGGGCGCCCAATATGCGCGGCCCGCGTGCGCCGGTGACGGAGCAGACGTTTCCGGGCAGGTGTTCCAGGTGCCGGTGGGCGAGCCACGCAAAAGCGAACGCTTCGACCTGATCGGGCGGTACGCCCAAGTCTGCCGTGGTATGAACGGGGAGCGGCTTGTCTTGGTGCTGCAGCTCCTGTGCCAGCAACTCCAGCAAGCGCCGGTTGTACGCCCCGCCCCCGCACACATAAATTCCTTCCGCATCGCTCGCATAATCCCGCACCGCCCGTCCCAAGCTGGCGGCGGTGAAAGCGGTTAACGTGGCTTGAATGTCGGCGGCGGCAAGCTGATCGTATGGACGCAGCTTTTCCTCAAGCCATGCAGCATGGAACAGGTCGCGCCCGGTGCTCTTTGGGGGCGGGAGTTGCAAGTAGGGTTCCGCGAGCAGCGACTGAAGTAGCGGGGGATGCACCTGGCCAGTACGTGCCCAGTCGCCGTTGGCATCGTAAGCCTGTCCCCGATGCCTCGCACACCACAGGTCGAGCAAGACATTGCCTGGGCCGGTGTCGAACCCGATCAATGCCTCGTTGGCGCGCAGCACGCTGATGTTTGCAATCCCGCCGATGTTTGCGACGACCCGCACATGTCCCCTCGCGCCAAAGGCCGCCTGATGAAATGCCGGAACCAGCGGTGCCCCTTGTCCGCCGGCCGCGATATCTCGGCTGCGAAAATCCGCCACAACCGAAATTCCGGTCAGCTCCGCCAGCAGCGCAGCATTGCCGATCTGACGCGTATACCCGCATTCTGGTCGGTGCCGAACCGTCTGTCCGTGGGCGCCGATTGCCCTGATGGCGTCCCCCTTGAGGGAAGCCTTCGTGAGCAGGATATCGATCACGGATGCATACACGCGGGCTAACTCGTTAGCTGCAGCCGCCTCGCGGTGCAACTCGTTGTCGCCAGGGGCCTGCAGCGCGAACAACTGGGCGCGCAGGGCATTGGGAAACGGGGCGTGGGCACTGGCTAGTGCGTTGATGCCGCCGTTCCCCGCATCAGTAGCGAACGACGCCAGCACTGCATCGACGCCGTCCATGCTTGTGCCGGACATCAGGCCGATGTAGAGCGGATCAAGGGAGGGCATGGGGGAAGGGGAGGGGCGGGAGACGTCTTCCCGCCGGCTACAGTCAGCGCGCTGCCAACTTGACGTCCTGGGGCTGCGGCTCCAACAGGGCGAAGCGGTGGCTCATCTCGGCCGCGACGGCACGGAAGCGCTGCAGCTCCGGGCCGGCCAAGGCTTGCGTGTTCGGAATGTCTACGGACATCGGATCGCGCGGGACGTTTTTGACCCGGAATTCGTAGTGCAAGTGTGGCCCGGTCGACCATCCTGTGCTGCCGACATAGCCGATGACCTGCCCCTGGTTGACCTTGCTGCCGCGGCGAATACCGGCGGCGAAGCGGCTCATGTGTGCATAGGCGGTCGAAATGTCGTTCCAGTGCTTGATCTCGATGAAATTGCCGTAGCCGCCCTTGACGCCAACAAAATCGATCGTGCCATCGGCGGCCGCGCGGATCGGCGTGCCGGTCGCGGCGGCGAAATCGACGCCCTGATGCCGCTTCCATTTGCCTGAAATCGGGTGCACGCGCATCGAGAATCCGGACGAGATTCGGGAGAATTCGAGTGGCGACTTCAGGAAAGCCTTTTTCAGCGATTTGCCGTCGAAGGTGTAATACCCGCCCTTGTTACCCGCTTCCTCGAACCAGACCGACTGATAGCGTTTGCCTGCATTTCGGAACTCGCCCGCCAGCACTCGTCCTGCGCGGACATACTCGCCTTCCTGCCAGAAGGTTTCGTAGATGACATTGAAGCGGTCCCCGCGACGCAGGTCGGATGCGAAGTCGATATTGGTGGAGAACATGTCCACCATTTGCATAGCTACCGAATCCGGAATGCCGGCGCTGTCGGTTGCGGCGAACAGGGATGAGCGGATTTCCCCCGAATGCATCTCGACACGGCGCTCCAGCACAGCGTCGACTTCCTGTGCGGTAAAGCCCTTCTCCTGTCTTTCGATGATGAGGTTGCGGGCTTCGCCTGCGCCATCGACATAAGTGGCCATCAGGCGGTGCAGTTCGCCGCCATCGCCGGTGATGGCTTGCAGCCTGCGCCCGGGGCGCAGTTGCATGATGTTGTAGGCCGTGCGGTCGGTCTTGATGAAAGCCGTTGCTGCCTCATCGTCCACACCCAGTCGGTTCAGCAGGGTGGCAAGCGTGTCGCCGGAGCGCACGCGCTCCTCGCGAACGAAGTGCTCTTGCCGCGCCTGGAGCTGATCGATTTGCTCGGCGATCGCGGGGATGTTGAGTTCTTCGGTGATCGAGCGTACTGGCAGGTCTGCCGGGTCCGGCGCCATCGGCGCCACTCCAGCAGCGCCGAACGCGCAAGCAGCAAGGAGCAGGGCGGAAAACGAGATAACGCGGGTTTTGCGCGACGTGCCGAACAACATCTTGCTGCTCAAGCCCAGCTTCTGGATTGTGTCGGTAATGAGCATGCAATACGTTAGAATTTGCTGTTTTGCGGAAGCCACGCAGCGATTACGATTTTCGGGATTGGGTCGAAATCGTCACCGGGCGCGATGGACAGGCACCTCCTTGGCGCGTGTCGCAAATTTCCGCTCGGCTGCGTCGCCTTTTCAGGCCTGCAAGATTTCTCCACTGCAAGCGTGAAACGAGCGGGGATTATAACAACGCATGCTAGCCGCCTTACACCTGTGCACATTAATTTTTCTCAGCCCATGAGCGTCCCATCTTCTTCGCAACACTCCGCCTCCAATTCCGCGCTGATCATGACCGATACCGCTTCGGAAGCGCTGGCGCTCATCAAGCGCGGCGTGGATGAATTGCTGATCGAATCCGAGTTCGCCCAGAAACTCCTGCGCTCCGAAAAGACCGGCGTGCCACTCCGCGTCAAGCTCGGGCTGGACCCGACCGCGCCCGACTTGCATCTTGGTCATACCGTAGTGCTGAACAAGTTGCGGCAATTGCA
>DATBUE010000336.1:0-7299 GCA_036516375.1 Noviherbaspirillum sp.
TCGCGCGACCGAGCGTGAGCCGATCCACGCGCACCCGCGCCAGTTCGGCCACTACGGGCTCCAGCGGTCGCGCCCAGTTGTACTCGCCCAGCCATTCGCGCAGGCGCACCATGGCCTGCGGCAGGGTTTCGATCAGCTTGCCCAGTTGGCCCGCCAGCGGCACCGCGAATATGTACAGCAAGCCGATCAGGGTGCCGACGATGGTGACGATGGAAATCGTGAGCGCCGCACCGTCGGACAGCCGCGTGTGACTTGAGAGCCAGTTGGTGGGCGCGCGCAGCAGGACCGCGAACAGCATGCCGCCGAACAGCAACAGGAAGATGTCGCCGGCGAACCAGACCAGAGTCAGCAGCACGCCGGTCAGTACGGTAACGACGGCAACCAGCAAGGTGCGACGAAAGAACTGGCTGTCGCTGAAGGCTTCCTGCACCGGCACCGGTGCGGGATGTGGAAAGGGGCTGTCCTCGCGCAGGCGTGGCTGGAACGCCGGAGCCTGCGGGTCTGAAGCACTCGTTCCCGATGCCTGGCTGGTTGACGCCGGTTGAGGGAAGGACGAAGCCGGCCGTTCGTTCATGGTCTGGGAGTGCTCCTGGGTTCTCGTCGTTTATCGAGTCGTTTATCGAATGCTGCCCGGTGCCAGGTAGGGCTTTTCGCCCATCCTGTCCGGCATGTCCGGCTGCCATTCCGGCCCGCCCGTTCCGGCGGCCGAATCCGCGGGTTGTGAGGCGCCACTGCTCGTGCGGCGTGCGGCTTCCTCCTCGATCTGCGCCACCACGCGCTGCGGCCAGGTGACGACGACATTGGCCACGTGCTGTTCATCACGCACGCGCACGCGGCGCATCTGGGCGTGTCCCTCGATCTCGGCCTCGACCCGGTAGGTGCCACCGCGCGGGACGTCGACCAGCATGATCGGCGCGTCGCACCGCGTCTGCAGCACGGTCGCGCCGTGCGCATTCACGAGCCGGACCGTGGCCCCGGCCAGAAAGGCGCCATCCTGGGAGGCAAAGGTCAACTTCATGTCGTAGTCGGCAGCCTGCCGGCTCATGTATTGCGCTTCGTTCTCGCCTATGCCGCCGCATACCCAGGTCACGTCGCCGCGCGTCTGCGGCTGTGGCAGCGCGCTCGCGGCAGCCGCCAGCTCCAGTTCCGTACCGGCCTCGGAACGCGCCCCGCTGGATGCGCCCGACGTCCAGCCATAGTCGGCTGTGAGCGGGTCCGCTTCCTGTGCAAACGTGCCGACGCATGCGGTGCCAAGCGCCAAGGCCATTGCCAGCGTCTTCATGTTCGTGCCCTCCGTTGCAAACTCCCGGCGCTTCCCGACGCGGTACGCATGCCGGGAAACTTCGATATGCAGCAACCGTGCCCGTGCGATGCTTTGCTGCTGTCGGCGCCGGCAAGTTTTACCGGTCACGGGGGCGCCGTCAGGGGCGCTTGAGGTGGCACTGAAAATGCTAGCGAGGATGGGGCGTGTTGCCTTGTGCGAAGGCAAGGCGGACTGCGAATGTCAGCAAGCGCATGGGCTCTCATGAATTCCGAAAGCAAATCGACCGATCTCCTGCAACTCCCCGTCAAGATCCTGCCCCAGCCGGATGAAACAACCTGCGGCCCGACTTGCCTGCATGCGGTCTATCGCTACTGGGGCGAGCAAGGCGACTTGAGCGATGTGATCGGCCGTGCCGGACGCCTCGAGCATGGCGGCACCTTTGCCGTATTTCTCGCCTGCGACGCGTTGCAACGCGGCTACCAGGCGACGATCTATACCTACAACCTCAACGTGTTCGACCCGAGCTGGTTCCGGCAAGGCGTGAATATTGCCGAACGCTTGCAGCGCCAGCGCGAGGTGAAAATGGATTACCGGCTCCAACACGCCACCACCGGGTACCTCGAATTCCTGAAGCTGGGCGGACGCTTGCGCCTGCGCGACCTCTCGCGCGGCATGATCGCCGGCCTGTTGCGGCGCGGCGTACCGGTAATCACGGGCTTGAGCTCGACCTTCCTGTATCGCGTGCCGCGCGAGTTCGGCCCCGACGACATAGCGGACGACGTGCGCGGCCTGCCTTCCGGGCACTTCGTGATCATTGCCGGCTACGACGCCGCACGCCGCGAGTTCCTGGTGGTCGACCCCTATCAAGCCAATCCCTACGCCAGCAACCATGAATACTGGCTGAGCGTGGAGCGCGTGCTCGCCGCGGTCTTGCTGGGCATCGTCACCCACGATGCGAATCTGCTGATCATCCACCCGCGCACGCCGCAGGGAGCCCCATGAACGTCCTGTTCGTCGTCAGCGAAGCCGGAGACTGGCCACTCGAGCTTCCCGGCATCCATGTCGTGCCCGCACGCAGCTACCTGATGGATCCCGCCTATGGCGAAAGCCGCAATGTTCGTGTCTTCAACTTGTGTCGCAGCCTGCGTTACCAGAGCGATGGCTACTACGTCTCGCTGCTGGCCGAGGCGCGCGGCCACCATCCCTTGCCCGATGTCCAGGCCCTGAAGGACTTGCATACCGGCCAATTGCAGCAAGTGCTCGGCCCCGGGTTCGAAGACCTGATGGCTTGCACGCTTGCCGCCAACGACGAGCCTGTGCTGGACCTGGAAATCTACTTCGGACGCGACTCCGAGCAGCGCTATCCGCACCTGTGTGCGCATTTGTTCGCGTGCCTGCATGCGCCGCTTTTGCATGTGCGCTTCGAGCAGGCACATAAGCGCTGGAGCCTGTGCAGCGTGGTGCCGGGCAATGCGCGCGACATTCCGGTAACGCTGCGTAGCTTTGCCGCCGATGCAGCCTGCGACTACCTGCGACAGCAAGGCATACGTTCGAGCAAGGGCGATGCCGGCGCACGCGTGGCCATCCTGCACGACCCGCTGCGCGACGTCCTGCCGTCCAACCCAGAAGCGCTGCAAAAATTCATCGATGCCGCCACCGTGCTCGGCATGCAAGCCGAACTGATCACTCCGCGCGAACGCCCGCGCCTGCATCGCTACGACGCCCTCTTCATCCGCGACACCACCGGCGTGAATCACTACACCTATGCGCTGGCGCGCGAAGCGGCCGCGGCCGGACTGGTGGTCATCGACGATCCGGATGCCATCCTGCGCTGCACGAACAAGATCTACCTGAACGAACTGCTGGCGCAGCATCACATTCCCACGCCCAAAACGCTGGTGGTCCACCGCGACAACATCGACCGCATCATTCCCACGCTCGGCTTGCCTTGCGTGCTCAAGCAACCGGATGGCGCATTCTCGCAAGGCGTGGTCAAGGTCGAGACCGAGCAGGCACTGCTGGCGCGCGTGACCGGGATGCTGGAAGAGTCGGAGCTGGTGCTGGCGCAGGAATTCCTGCCCACGCCTTTCGACTGGCGCGTGGGCGTGCTGGATGGCCGTGCGCTGTTTGTCTGCAAGTACTACATGGCGCCGGGCCACTGGCAGATCATCAAACATGATGCCCAGTGCGTCAGCGAGGGGCGCACCGAGGCGCTTTCGGTCGGCGAGGCGCCCAACGAAGTGATCGAAACTGCGCTGCAAGCCGCCGGGCTGATTGGTGACGGTTTCTACGGCGTGGACCTGAAGCAAGTCGGCAACCAGGTGGTCGTCATTGAGATCAACGACAACCCGAATGTGGATGCCGGCAACGAGGATGCGGTATTGGCCGACGCGTTGTATCGCGAAGTGATGGGCGTGTTCCGCAAGCGCATCGGCGAACTGAAGGGGAGCGTGGCGCGATGAACGACAGGGCGGCGAAGGAAATCGCGGTGCCGGCATTGGCGCAAGAAGCCGCCCTGCCCGTCTTGCCCGCCTTCGGCGGCATCGGTCTCGAAATGGAATTCATGATTGTCGATGCCGACACGCTCGATGTGCGCCCGCTCGCCGACCGCGTGCTGGTGCAGGACGGGTGCGTCGTCAACGAACTCGCGCGTGGAGCGCTCGGTTGGTCGAACGAGCTGGTGCTGCATGTGCTGGAAGTGAAGAACCGCGAGCCGCGCCTGCGGCTGGATGCGCTGGCTCCGGCCTTTTGCGACGAGATCGGCGCAATCGAAGGCGTGCTGGCCGCCCAGGGCGCGCGCCTGATGCCGGGTGCGATGCATCCCTGGATGAATCCCGAGCAAGAGATGCGGCTCTGGCCGCACGACAACCAGGCCATCTACCGCGCCTACGACCGCATCTTCGATTGCCGCGGCCATGGCTGGGCCAACCTGCAGAGCATGCACATCAACCTGCCCTTCGCCGACGACCGCGAATTCGCGCGCCTGCATGAAGCGGTGCGGCTGCTGCTGCCCATCCTGCCTGCCCTGGCCGCATCCTCGCCGCTGGCCGACGGGGCATACAGCGGCTGGATGGATTACCGGATGCATGTGTACGACGGCAATGCGCAGGGCTTTCCATCCATTACCGGTCAATTGATCCCGGAGCCGGTCACAAGCCGCGCCGCCTACGAAGAATGCATCCTGCATCCGATGTACCGCGCGATTGCCGCGCATGATCCGCAGGGCTTGCTGCAATACGAGTGGCTCAATTCACGCGCAGCCATTGCGCGCTTCGATCGCAATGCGATCGAGATCCGCGTGATCGATACCCAGGAATGCGTCGCGGCGAACATGGCTGTGGCCGCCGCTACCCTGGGCGCGGTCCGGTTCCTGTATCACGAAGAAGCCGTACACGCGCAGCCGCCGCTTCCGACCGAATCGCTGGCCGCCATCCTGCAAGCCTGCATGCGCGACGCCGAACGCGCGCAAATCGATGACGCGGCCTACCTGCACCTGCTCGGCATCCGAGAACCACGCGCTACTGCAGGCGAAGTCTGGTGCCAGTTGCTTGAACACCTGAGCACGCAAGACTCCGACGTGCAGCGCTGCAGCGCAGCCTTACGCCTGATCCTGGAGCAAGGCCCGCTGGCGCGCCGCATATTGCGTGCAATGAATCTGGAAAGCGGAACAAGCGGCAGCGCACCCCGCGCACTGCTGCAAACCGTTTACCGCCGCCTGTGCGACTGCCTGCGCGACGACTGCCTGTTCGATCCCTCTTGCTAGACCGCGGGCATGGCGGAGTCATCGGCGCAGTCGCGTTTTCACCTCGTCACTTGCGAACATGCAGGCAACCGCATTCCCTCGCGCTACGCCCCGTTCTTCCGCGATGCCATCGCGGCCTTGCACAGTCATCGCGGCCACGACGCCGGTGCCTTGCGCATGGCGCGCGAGCTGGCTGGCGCCCTGCATGCGCCCTTGGTCGTCTCCGCAATCAGCCGCCTGCTGATCGATCTGAACCGCTCACCCGGCCGCGCCGACCTGTACTCCGAATACAGCGGCGCGCTGGACCCGGCCTTGCGCGAGGAAATCTTCAAGCGCTACTACCTGCCGTTTCGCACCAAGGTGGAGACACAGGTCGCACAAGCCTTGCAGGCCGGACAGCAAGTGCTGCACCTGTCCAGCCACAGCTTCACGCCTGAACTCCATGGCGAAGTACGTGCAGCCGATATCGGCTTGCTGTTCGATCCCGAGCGTGCGCTGGAGCGTGCGCTGTGCGAGCGCTGGCGCTTCGCCTTGAACACGCTCGCGCCCGACTTGCAGGTGCGCATGAACTATCCCTATGAAGGCAGCGCAGATGGCTTGACGACTGCCTTGCGTGCGCGTTTCGCGCGCGGCTATGCCGGGATCGAGCTTGAACTGAACCAGCGTCACGTGCATGCCGGAGATACCCATTGGCGCCGCTTGCGCGAGATCGTGGTTGCGGCGCTGAAGAGCGCATTGCAGCGACCATGACGCGGGCGGAACCGGCTTCCGCCCGCCCTTCATCTTCAAAGGATGAAAAAGCGACCGCCGCGGCAAGGCCGCGTCCGGCCTGCACTTGTCGCGCAGTTCAGCGATCCGGGCGCGCCGGTGTGGAAATGCCTTCCAGCGTGCGATCCACCTGCGCCGAATGCTTGGTCGCGAGGTCGCCAAGTGCCACGATGCCGATCAATTCCCCGCTCTCGCGGCTCAGCACCGGCACGCGCCGAATCTGCACATCGCTCATCTGTTGCATCACCTCATCGACTTCCTGGTCGTCGTAGCAGCAACGCACTTCATCGGTCATCACCTCCTGCACGCGCACGCCTTCCGGGGCCTCGCCGACGGAAGTGGCACGTACGGTGATGTCGCGATCGGTGATCATCCCGATCAGCTTGTTGCCGTCGCTCACGGGAAGCGCACCGACGTTAAGTTCATCCATCAATTGCGCAGCCCGGCGCACGCTCTCCTGCGGGCCAATGGTGCACACGTCGCGCGTCATCACATCCGAAATCTTTTGCATCGTCATTCCTTTTTCGTGGTGGGACTGCAAACAGAGACCGTGGACGTAGCGGGAAGTGCCGCAGATGGAACTGATGGGCGGGAGGGTGTGCCCAAGCAGGACAAACCGGAGCATGGAAATGAACACAGCCTTGCAAACCCGGGTGCGCGAACGCATGCATATGCTGACGCGGCACGGCGACGCGAGGGAACTCGACCCCGTGCTGGAAGCAATCGGCGATGCCGAAGTAGTCTTGCTCGGCGAAGCCACGCACGGCACGCGCGAGTTCTATCGTTACCGCACGCGCATCAGTCAACGCCTGATTGCCGAAAGGGGGTTCGACGCAATAGCAGTGGAAGCGGACTGGCCGGATGCCCTGGTCGTCGACCGCCATGTGCGCGGCGACCAGGATTCCGCGCACGGAGACGATGCACGGCAAGCGCTGTCCTCCTTCGAGCGCTTTCCGCGCTGGATGTGGCGCAATGAAGAAACCGTCAGTCTGGTGCGCTGGCTGGGTACGCATAACCGCCGGCAAGACGCCAGCCACCGCTGCGGCTTCTTCGGGCTCGACCTGTACAGCCTGCGCCGATCGATGCAGGCAGTGGTGGCCTACCTGGAACAGGTCGATCCGGAAGCGGCACATCGTGCGCGCCATCGCTATGCCTGCTTCGACCATCTCGCCGACGATCCGCAGCGCTACGGCTACACGACCAGCTTCGGCCTGCGCCCCGATTGCGAAGACGCGGTCGTAGAGCAACTGATGCAGATGGAGCGGCAGAACTACGGCCAGCTGGCTGCGAGCGACCACGACGAAGCCTTCTTCGCCGAACAAAACGCGCGGGTTGCGCAGAACGCCGAAGCCTATTACCGCGCGATGTTCCAGGGCCGCCACACCTCATGGAATCTGCGCGACACGCACATGGCAGATACGTTGGCGGCATTGCGCGACCACCTCTCGATGCGAAAGGGTCGTCCTGCCCGCATCGTCGTGTGGGCGCACAACTCGCATATCGGAGATGCACGTGCGACGGAGAT
>DATBUE010000337.1:0-2431 GCA_036516375.1 Noviherbaspirillum sp.
TGGCTGGAACGCTTGGCTGCATGTACTGCCGAGAATGTGGACGTTGAAGCCTTTGCTGCGCAGTGGCTTGATCAAGAAGGCGGACGTTTGATTTGTGACGGTGTGAGCCCGCTGGCTACGGATCGAACCAGGAATCCGTTCGCGTGCATGCCGCCGTTGGCACAAGCCGTTGCATGGCTGGTACTTACGCACCACCGCTTGCCGTGCATGCCCGTTGGTGCGGGGCGGGACGAATCCGACGATCAGTTGGAGGCGGACCGTGTCCAATGGCACCGTTTCGGAGCGCGGCCGAAATTCGTCAACACCGGCGATTTGCAAGACGTTCTCGAAAAGGTCAATGCTGACTGGAACGAGCCCCGCGAAAAACTTTCTCTCTCCGAAGTCAAGGCGTACTGGCTCTTTCCTCACGGCCTGCCAGTCAGCACTGCCGCCTGGCGCAAACAGGCGGCTCGCTATGCACGCAAGCTGCTCGATCTGTCGCAGCAGGCCGGGAACCCAGTCGCATTGCACGACCCGTTCACGATGCATGTCTCGCGCCTGTGCCTGATGCTGGCCGACCACCACTACTCCAGCATCAACGACGAAGCGCGCCGCAAGCCCTATCTCAATCCCGGCTATCCGCTCTACGCCAACACCCTCAGGGAAAGCAGCGTTCAGTTGGCAGGCAAGCGCCAGGGGCCGGTCTTCAATCAGACATTGGACGAACATCTGCTAGGCGTGCAGGCCCACGCCACGCTCGTCGCGCGCTCGCTACCAACACTCGCACGCAGCCTGCCCGCGCTGCAGAACCATCGCGGGCTCAAGAAGCGCAACACCAATGCCCGTTTCCAATGGCAGGACAAGGCGGCTGAGCTAGCGGCGAGCGTCAGAGGGCGCGCAGAGAGCCAGGGTGCGTTCATCGTCAATATGGCCTCCACGGGTTGCGGCAAAACCTTGGGCAACGCCCGCATCATGAACGCGCTGGCCGATCCCCTCCTGGGCATGCGTTGCGCGTTCGCCATCGGCCTGCGCACGCTGACACTGCAAACCGGGCGCAGCTTTCAGCAAGACCTGGGGCTGAGCGATGAACAATTGGCCATCAAGGTGGGCGGCAGCGCCAGCCGTGCACTGTTCGAATACTGGGAGCAGCAGGCCGAGGCCACCGGCTCCGCCTCCAGCCAGGCCTTGCTGGACGAAGGCGGACATGTTTTGTTCGAAGGTAATGATCAGCATCCGCTGCTGCAACGCCTCACCGATGATTCGCAAGTGCGCTCACTGCTGGCCGCACCGCTGCTCGTCTGTACCGTGGATCACCTCACCCCCGCGACGGAAAGCCTGCGCGGAGGCCGGCAGATAGCGCCCATGCTGCGGCTGATGACCGGCGATCTGGTACTGGACGAACCGGACGACTTCGACATGGACGACCTGCCTGCGCTCACAAGGCTCGTGCATTGGGCGGGCTTGCTCGGCTCGCGCGTGCTGCTGTCGTCTGCCACCTTGCCACCGGCATTGGTCGAAGGGCTTTACCAGGCCTACCGTGCCGGACGTCAGGTATTCCAGAAACATCGCAGCGAACGGCCTGATGAGCCGGTCAACGTCTGCTGCCTATGGATAGACGAATTCCACCAGACCGCGAACGATTGCCCGGATGCGAATGCCTTCCGCAAAGCCCATGTGCACTTTGTCGAGAAGCGCGTGGCCCAGCTCGAAAAGGCCGAGGTGCGCCGCCGCGCGCATATCTGTGCGTTGCCATCGGAATGGCACGATATGCGCGAGGGAGAGCGCCGCAAGGACTTTGCGCGTTTCGTTCTGCAACGCGCATGGGAGCTGCACCGGGCGGATCAAAACCACGTCGTCGACCCCGCAAGCGGAAAACAAGTCAGCTTCGGCCTCATCCGCATGGCCAACATCGAACCCTTGTTCGACGTGGCGCTCGCGCTATATCAGCATGGCGCGCCCGCTCCGGGCGTGCATGTGCATCTGTGCGTCTATCACTCGCAGTTCCCCTTGCTTACCCGTTCCGTCATCGAAAAGCAGCTCGACACCGTGCTCAATCGCCGTGTCGGAGCGGACAAAATCGATCCGGTTCTCCGCCAGCCGAGCATCCGCGCAGCCATCGATGCCGTCCCCGCGCAGCATCAACTGTTCATCGTTCTCGGGAGTCCGGTTACGGAAGTGGGAAGAGACCACGATTACGACTGGGCCATCGTCGAGCCTTCTTCCATACGTTCGCTGATCCAGCTTGCGGGCCGCGTGCGCCGCCATCGACCGGGTGCAGTCGAGGGAACGAACGTGCTGGTGCTGGACAGGAATCTTCGTGCTTACGAGAACCCGCCAGACAAGGCCGCGTTTTGCAAACCGGGGTTTGAAGAGGATGAGGATTTGGCGCGTCATTTCCATCTGCGCTCGCATGATTTGCAGACCCTGCTGGTCAAGCACACACAAGGACGGA
>DATBUE010000338.1:0-2494 GCA_036516375.1 Noviherbaspirillum sp.
TCCCTTCGATTCCCAGAACGTGCTGGGCCAGCGGTAGTTGATGGCCGCTTCGCCGTTGCGCTTGCCGAGATGAGGCGCGACGATGGCCGCTTCCGGATTGGCGTGTGCGACTTCCAGCAATTGCTCCAGGAAACCCGGCGCCGGCAGGCAATCCGGGTTCAGCAGCAAGGCATAGCGCGTGGTGGCCGCGCGCAGCCCGCGATTGTTGGCCGCGCCGAAGCCGAGGTTGCGTTCGTTGCGCAGGATTTGTGCGTTTGGCAACAGCTTGGCGACGGTGGCGACCGTGTCATCGTTGCTGGCATTGTCGACGACGCTGACGTGGGGCAGTGCTGCCAGCGTGGGCGCCAGTCCGGCGATGCAGTGTGCGCTGTTGTAGGTGACGATGACGACGGTGACGTCGGCTATGCCGGGAGGAGAAACCATGTATCCGGAAGGTGGGCGCGCGGTTGCGCGGCGGGTTTGATGGGGGCGGATTCTAGCACGCAGCTTTCGCACCAAAACCGTGGATTGGGCGCAGCGTTGCAGCCTGTTCCCACCCTGAGGATAATGCCTGCTTTTGTGCCCATCCCGGCCCTTGTTCGCTCGGCCACACCTTCCTTGCAAGGAATGAACTTGACCTTCCTCCCGATCGCGCACTGCGTGCGTCCGATGAAAGCCTGCGCATGAAGTGGCCGGCTCACATGCCGCGCCTGCTGGGCCTGGTGTCACCTTACAAAGGCCGGCTGTTGCTGGCCTTCTTCGGCATGGCCGTCACCGCTTCCACCGAGCCGATGCTGGTGGCCATGATGAAAGCCCTGCTGGACCGTGGCTTCAACGCCGAATCGCCGTTTCCCTTGTGGTTCGTGCCGCTGGGGTTGGTAGGCGTATTCGTCTTGCGCGGCATGTCGACCTATCTCACCGCCTACACGATGACCTGGGTTGCCACGCGCCTGCTGATCCGCCTGCGCGAACTGATCTTCGTGCGCATGCTCGACGTGCCGCTGGCGTTCTACGTGAGCAACTCCACTGGCAAGGTGATCAACGCGATGATGTTCGAGGTGCAGCAGATCGTCGACATGATCAAGGATGTGCTGACCTCGGTGATCCGCGACACGCTGACCGTGATCGGCCTGCTCGGCTACCTGCTCTACCTGAACTGGCGGCTGACGCTGGTGACGCTGGTGCTGCTGCCCTTGATTGCGTACATCGTGCGCACCACGGGCCGGCGCCTGCGCAAGCTGAACCAGACGCTGTTGGGCATCAACGCCGAGTTGACGCAAGTGATCGAGGAAACCACGCGCGCCCAGCAAGTCATCAAGATCTTCGGCGGCCAAAACTACGAGCGCGCGCGCTTTGCCGAGCGTGCGGAAAAGCTGCGCGGCTACACGATGCGCATGATCAAGACCTTCGCGCTGACTTCCCCCGTTACGCAGGTGATCGCGGCTTGCGGGCTGTCGGTGGTGATCGTAATTGCAATGATCCAGGCCGGCCAGAACGAAACCTCGGTCGGCGGCTTCGTTTCCTTCATTACTGCCATGCTGATGTTGCTGACACCCTTGAAGCGTTTGGCCGAAGTGAACGGTCCCCTGCAGCGCGGCATGGCGGCGGCTGACTCGGTGTTCGCGCTGGTCGATGCGCCGAGCGAGCGTACTTCGGGCAAGCCGCTGCCGGCTCGCGTACAGGGCCGACTGGAATTCGAACGCGTCAGCTTCGCCTATACGGAACAGGCGCCGCCGGTGCTGGAAGACATCGATCTGGTGATCGAGCCCGGAACGACGACCGCCTTCGTCGGCATGTCCGGCGGCGGCAAGTCGACGCTGGTCAGCCTGGTGCCGGCCTTCTATGCGCCGACACGTGGCGAAATCCGTCTGGACGGCATGCCTTTGCAAGACATCGCGCTATCGAGCCTGCGCGCGCAAATTGCGATGGTGAGCCAGAACGTGGTGTTGTTCGACGATACGGTAGCGGCCAACATCGCTTACGGCGATGCGCAACCGGATCGCGCGCGCATCGAAGCGGCGGCTTCAGCTGCGTATCTGGATCAGGTGATCGAGGGCTTGCCGCAAGGCATGGAAACCATGATCGGCGACAACGGCAACCGGCTTTCAGGCGGCCAGCGCCAGCGGCTGGCGATCGCGCGCGCGATCTACAAGGATGCGCCCATCCTGATTCTCGATGAGGCGACGTCGGCATTGGATACCGAATCCGAACGCGCGGTGCAGGCCGCACTGGATGCGCTGATGCAGGGACGGACCACGCTGGTGATTGCGCACAGGCTCTCCACGATCGAGCGCGCTGATCGCATCGTGGTGCTGGTCGGCGGCCGTATCGTGGAAACCGGAACGCATGCGGAACTGCTGGAAAAGAATGGCGCCTACGCCAACCTGTATCACCTGCAGTTCGAGAAGGAAGCGCAGTAGCGGACTTCTCCGGAACAGTCGTCAGGGACGTCTGCGTTCCCCAGGATCTGTCACTCCCGAGCAGGCGCGCATACGGGCGTCCAAGAACTCTCGCA
>DATBUE010000339.1:0-4899 GCA_036516375.1 Noviherbaspirillum sp.
GAAGGGATTCGTGATGAAGGTCGCAAAGGCCGCTACGGGAAGATTGGCCCGGAGGAAAAACGCGGCAAATGCCGAAACAACAATTTGACCGAATGGAATCAGGATCCCGAAGAAGAGCCCGATTGCCGCTCCGACGGCTACTGCACGCCGGTTGAACTGCCAAAGGGAATGGTGCTCCAGATAGCGAGCAAAGGGCTTGAGAAAACGGGTTTCCAGCAAGGATTGCGGGCTGGGAAGCCGTTGGAACAGGGGATGTCGACGCATAAAGTCGGGTTCTTGATCGCGATTGCCGCAAAGTCGCAAGCCATTTTACAGACTGCAAGCCGGTGCGGGATAAAAATCTTTTGGCGAATATCAACTAGTCCTGCTCAGTTCCAGCCTAGTAACGACAGGAAATTTTTCCTTCATTCTCACCAATATGTGACCGGCCGTAGCCGCAGGTTCCGCCCGGGGACGGCGAAGAGCGTTGAGTCGAACTCAGACTGGGTCGTTTTCAGATGCAGCTAGCCAGGAAAGGTTCCTTTTGGCAATACGATATCGCAGGCATCTGTTAAGCCTGGAGCTCCGCCCAGGGGCGGGTCGCGCGCCAGTGTGTAACGTATTCCTGCGGCAGCACAAGGCTGATGGCGCCGAGATCGGCGACCAGCGGGCCCAATCCGGCAGGAAGGATGCGCACGCCCGCGGTTAACGCCGGAAGCCGGTTTTCGATCTCTTCCTGCACGAGCGGCCGCAGCCAGTGGCCGTGATGGTTCCACACACTGCCGCCGATAACAAAGACGCGTGTGTCCAGCAAGGCCGTGATGTTGTACAGCGCTCGGCCCAGCCAGCGCGCGGCGTCGAGTACCAGCTCGCGCGCAGCCTCATCTCCCGCTTCGGCATCGGCGTACAGTTGGGCCATGCCACCCCCGGCCCGACCGCCCAGGTTGGCACCGGAGATCAGCGATTCGAGGTCCCCGCGATTGCCGCATCCGCAGAGCGTGTCTCGCACCTCGCTCATCAGCATGTGGCCGCCATGGCCGGCATTGCCGTGCTTGCCGCGCAAGATCTGTCCGTTGACGCACAACCCGAATCCGACCCCGGTACTCCAGGTCACGTACACACAGTCCGGTTCGTCGACAACCGCGCCCAGGCTGCGTTCGGCGACCAATGCGGCAACGCAGTCGTTCTCGATGGCGAGTTCGGAAAAACGCTCGCGCAGCACAGGCTCAAGAGGAATGGATTTCCAGTCGTTCGGCAAACGGCCGTCGCCGGCGAGGCCGCCGCAGATGTTGGGTGTGACGAGGTGCAGGCCCGTGTCATGTTGAACAAAGGGGCCGGCCGAGGCGACCCCAACGGCTCGCACTTGATCCATGTCGACGCCGGCCTGAACGCAAGCCGCATTCAGCAGTCGCAGCACCTGTTCCGGCAACGCGCGGGGGCTGCCGGTCTTTGCCGTCGGTTCGGTCACGCGCGCAAGCGGTCCGTCGCGTCCCGCCACCATCGCGGCAACCTTGGTTCCGCCAATATCGATCGCTCCGAAGAATTCGTTCTGCATCAATTACTCGCATGATCAGGAGTGCGCAACCAGTTACGCGCATTGCAGGAAGACAGACGTGCACATACGGCGTGCAACAGCGCATTCATCTCCATGAGCTCCTTCAGGAAATACGGAGCGGCACTGCGCGTGGAAAATTCAATGCGCACCGCAAGTATGGAAGGATGGCCGAGACGGAAGACATCCTCGTCGGTCACGTCGTCGCCAGCATACAGGGCTTGCAAGGCGCCGATCTCTTCCATCGTTTGCAGCAAGGCGCTGCCCTTGTTTCCCGCTCCGGGGGGCATGACATTGAACACGCATTTTCCGGCGACCAGACGCGGCGCAGGATCCAGCGCTGCAAGCAACGATGCGAGCTCGCGCTCGGCGCGTTGCGCGGCCTGTGCATGGCGATAATGCACGGACAAGGAGTAGGTCTTGTCCTCGACCTGGATGCGGGGGTCGGGATATTCGGCGCTCAACAGCTCTTCCAACTGCAACCGCCATGCCTTGCATACACGCTGATGCTCCTCCGCCAACGCTGCGGCATGCACCCCCGGCACGCCCTCCAGACCATGGTTGCCGATCAGGATGTCCGGCTTGAAGCCCAGGCGCGGAGCAATATCGGCGATGGCGCGGCCAGTGATGATGGCCACTGGCACATGGCGCTGCAGTGCCTGCAATTGTTCTCGCGTGGCCTCCGGCAAACGGGCTTCTTCGGGACGGGACACCAGAGGCGCGAGCGTGCCGTCGAAATCGAAGGCACAAAGCAGACGATCCGCCACGGCCTGGTCCAGCCGCGCCCTTCCCGCCGGCGTATCGAGCAGATGCTGCATCAAACCACCCGACGTAGCGACGTGCGGCTGTGCGCGCGGATCCTGGTCATCGTGCGCTCGCGCCGGCGCAGGCGTGCCGCGTCCAGCAGCATGCGGCCGGCCCAGCGGTAGATGTTGAAGTCGCGTACCAGCGCGCGCATGCTGCGCATCCGTTCGCGCTGCTCGATCTCGGGCATCGTCAATCCGCGATACAAGGCTTCGGCGCTTTGTTCGATGTGATAGGGATTGACGATGAGTGCCTCGTGCAGCTCGCGCGCGGCACCGGTGAATTGCGACAGCAGCAGCACGCCGCGTTCATCGTCGCGCGCGGCGATGAATTCCTTGGCCACGAGATTCATGCCGTCATGCAGGCTGGTCACCATGCACACGTCGGCAGCGCGGAAATAGCGCGTCACGTGCTCTGCGCCGTGATGCTCGGCCTTGAGCACGACCGGCAGATAGTTGCCGCTGGCGAAGCGGCTGTTGATGCGGTGGACCAGGCTGCGCACCCTGCCCTCGAAATTCTGGTATTCGTCGAGCGAGGAGCGCGTGGGCGCGGCGATCTGGATCATCGTGAAGCGGCCCACCATGGCCGGGTGCAGCTCCAGCATGCGCTCCACCGCCTGCAAGCGTTCGACAATCCCCTTGGTGTAGTCCAAGCGGTCCACCCCGATCGCCAGCAGATGATCGCTGCCAACGCCGAGATCACTGCGGACCGCCGTCCGGCATTCGGCCACCGAGGGCAGCAAGGACGAATCTTCCGGCCAGGCGATCGAGATCGGGTAATGCTGGACCTGGGTCAGTTCGCCGCCGAAGGAGATGGTCGAAGCTTCGTACTCGATGCGCGTCTCCAGGTAACGGTCCACGGTCTCCAGGAAATTCTTGCAGTGGAACGGAGTATGGAAGCCGAGGATCGTGCTACCGAGCAGGCCTTCGAGTATCTCTTCGCGCCAAGGGCAGATGCCGAAGGATTCCGGATTCGGCCAGGGGATATGCCAGAAGGTGATGATGGTCGCTTTGGGCAAGGCATTGCGCACCATGCGCGGCAAGAGCGCGAAGTGGTAATCCTGCACCAGCACGACCGGATCGTCTGTGCGCGCCTCCTGCACCACCGCGTCGGCAAAGCGCTGGTTCACCGCTACGTACTGTTCCCAGTCGGACGAACGAAACACGGGACGTACATGCGCGATATGGCAGAGCGGCCACAAGCCTTCGTTGGCGAAGCCGTAGTAGTAGCCCTTCTCTTCCTCGCGCGACAGCCAGACTCGCCGCAGGGTGTAGCTCGGGTTGGCCGGCGGCACCGGAACCCGGTCGTTGCGGTCCACGGTTTCACGGTCGGCCGAGCCGCTGCCGTGGGCAATCCAGGTTCCGGAACAGGCGCGCATGACCGGCTCGACCGCGGTCACCAGGCCGCTTGCAGGACGCTGCACGTCGATACCGTGGCGCGTTTTCGTGTGCATGTAGGGCTCACGGTTGGACACCACCAGCACTTCGTCGCCGGCCAGTTCCTCATGCAACAGCATGCGCAGTTTCTCGGGCGTCCATAGATGCGTGGCATCGTCGCTGCCGCGCCGTTCCAGGTGATACTCCCGCAGCAGGCTGCGCAGGTCGCTCTCCAGCGGACGCACTTCCGCCGGCGTGGCCTGTTGCTGCGGGCGCGGGCCGAACTGACCGCGCAGCACACCCTTCACCCCGGCCATCCATTTGCGCCAGCTCAGGTAGGCAATCAGGACGGCCGTGGTGGATGTCACGACCGCCAGCAGCGTAAACAGCAACAGCAGATAGCGACGCGTGTCCGCACTGCGTGTGGCGATGTAGGTCATGTCGTGCACCAGGACCAACTTGCCGAGGGCTTGGCCATTTGCGTCAAGCCGGCTGGCGGTTACATGAAACTGCCCCTCAGGCAGAGTCATCAATGCTTTTCCACCTTCGCTTGCCGTCGTTTCGACGCCGCAGCCCAGGCTCGCGGGGTAGCTCGCGGTCCAATACTGGATCACGCCGCGCGGATCGCAGAATGCAATCGCATACAGGCGCTCGTCGCGCAGCACACGGTCGAACAATTGTGCGATGCGTTGTCGCTCGCCTTGCGGCACGTATTCACGCAGCGGTTCCTGCAAGGCTACGGTCAGGGATTGTGAACGGGCATCGAGGTCGCGCACGAACCAGCGCAGGGTGAGACCGTCGGCCAGTGGCACGACGGCATAAGCAATCAGGGCCAGCACGAGTGCCAGCGGCAGCACGAAGCGCAGTGACAGGCGAAGTATTCTTGGCGGCATATTCCCTTCTTTGTTCCCGCCCGGCCCCGGCCCGGTCAGGCCGATGTTGTATCGCCGCGTGCGGTATGTCTGTCGTTATGGATGCAGAGCCGCTGGTCGCGAGGGCGGAGCAAAAGGCACTCGGTCTGCCAGTTGGGGAAGATGGGAAAAAGCTGCGCCTGCGACAAGGAAGCACTTCGGCTGCAACTCGGTACCGGTTGCACACCTGCCCCCCCACTGACGCCCTGCATGTACTTACAAAAGATTACGAAGTGATGGAGATAGTTCCTGCAACAAAGCCCACCACCTCAAATTC
>DATBUE010000340.1:0-6804 GCA_036516375.1 Noviherbaspirillum sp.
AACGAGTGACGCAGCACGTGCGGATGCACATTGGCCGGAATGCCGAGTGCTTGGGCATGGGACTTCAGGCGGGCCTGGATCACGCGCGGTGTGATGCGCGTGCCGCGCGCGCTCAGGAACAGTGGGTGCGGGTCGGCCTTCAGCAAGGCCGGGCGCACAGCTAGCCAGTCGGCCAGCGCCTGCAAGGCAGGGCCGCCGATGGGGACCTTGCGCGGCTTGTCGCCCTTGCCGGTGACATGCACTTCACGTTCATCGAAATCGATCCAGCCGGCCGAGGTATGGCTGCCTTCGCGCACGAAGCGCAGGTCCAGGCTTGCCAGCTCTGAAACCCGCAAGCCGCTCGAATACAGTAGTTCGAACATGGCGCGGTTGCAGACCTGGTTCGGTGAGTTCGGATCGCGGTCCGGGCGCGTTTCGGCCACGACGCGAATCGCGTCGTCTGCCGACAGCGCTTTCGGTAAGGGCTTGCCGCGCTTGGGCGGCTTGATGCCATCGACCGGGTTGGCCGTTAGCGGCTGTTGTTCACTCAGCCAGGAAAAGAAGCCGCGCCAAGCCGAAAGGATGCGGGCGATCGAACGCGGTTCGAGTCCGCCGCCATGCAATTGCGCGGCGAATTTGCGGATGTGGAAGTGCGACAGGCTGGCAAAACTTCCTCCGGAAGGCAGGGCGGCGGCCAGTTCTGCCAGTTTCGCCAGGTCGCGCCCGTAGTTGCTGACCGTGTGCAGCGACAACTTGCGCTGTTGACGCAACTGGGCCAGGTATTCCGCGATGGCGGCGCGGTCCTGTTCCGCGCGCATGGGCGTCAGGCGAGCAGGCAGGCGACGGCTGCGCTGGCAGTCTCGCCGATCTTGGCCAGGAAATCGGTGGCCATGTCGGCGCTGAAGCGTTGCGCATCGGGCGAGCCAAGCACCAGCAGGCCGAAGGCCGGCGCGTCGGCCGAGGTACGCAGCGCGATCATGGCGACCGATTGCATCTGCTCGCCGTGTTCCAGCCACGACGCCGCTTCGAATTCCCGGTTTGGTCCGCAATACGGTTCGTTCAGGCTATTGCTGAACAGGCGCGCGTCCTCGGAAACCGGTGCGGCAAACCAGGTATGTGCAAAGTCGTCGGCCACGCCCCACAGGCGCAGGGTGGTGGCGGGTACTTCGAAGATCGTTTGCAAGCCATTGGCCAGAATGTGCGGCAGGTCCACATCATTGCGCGCGACCAGCAGCGATTGCGTCCAGCTCAGCAGCTTCTGGGTGATCAGGTCGTTTTCCTGGGCGATGCGCACCAGTTCGGCCAGGCGCAACTCCAGCATCTTGTTCTTTTCGCGCAAGACCTCCATCTGGCGCTCTTGCAGCGACACCGTGCGTCCTGCGAGCGGGCTCGTCAGCTTCACGCGCGCCAGCAGTTCGCTGTGCTCCTCGAAGAAATGCGGATGGGCGAGCAGGAAGTCGGCAACGGCGTTGGAATCCAGTGGATGGCTCATGGGCGATGATCGGTGGTGGCGGGGCGAAAGCAGGGGGCGATTTTAACCGAGGCGGCGACGCACAAGGCACTCGCCGCAGCGCTTTCAGATGTCGATTTCGCCCTCGAATACGGTCATGGCCGGGCCGGTCATCAGTACCGGCTGGTCTTCGCCTTCCCAGGCAATGGAAAGCTCGCCGCCGAGCGTGGTCACGGCAACCGGCGAGGTTAACAATCCGCGCCGGATTCCGGCGACTACTGCGGCACAGGCGCCGGTGCCGCAAGCCAGCGTTTCTCCGGCACCACGTTCGAACACGCGCAACTTGATGTGGTGCGGATCAACGATTTGCATGAAGCCGGCATTGACCCGGTTCGGAAAGCGCGGATGGTGCTCGATATGCGGGCCGTCCTCGCGCACCGGCGCGTTCTGCACGTCGTCGACCACCTGCACCGCATGCGGATTGCCCATGGAGACGGTGGAAAACCAGTCGGTCTTGCCATTGATTTCCAGCGGCCACAGCAGGTCGCGCCCCTGGACCCGCCCCTGCAGCCCGGTGGCGTCGAAGGGCACGCGTGCCGGATCGAGGATGGGCGCGCCCATGTCGACCGTAATGCGGCCGTCCTCTTCCAGGCGCGGCGCGATGATGCCGGACATCGTTTGCACCCGGATTGTGCGTTTGCTGGTCAAGCCCTTGTCGGTGACGAACTTGACGAAGGCGCGCGCGCCATTGCCGCATTGCTCGACTTCACCGCCGTCGGCGTTGTAGATGCGGTAGCGGAAATCGACCTCGGCGGAGGAAGGCGTCTCGACCACCAGCATCTGGTCGGCGCCCACCCCGAAGCGGCGGTCGGCCAGCCGCTTCCATTGTTCGGGCGTGAGGAAGAGTGGCTCATGGGTGGCGTCGATCACAACGAAGTCGTTGCCGGCGCCGTGCATCTTGGTGAATTTGAGTTTCATCGCAAAGAGAGCTGGTTTACTGGTTCACGTCGCTCGGCTTGGCATAGACCGAAGGGACACCGGGCGGACGCGTCTTGAATCGCTTGTGCGCCCAGAAATACTCGGACGGCACCTCGCGCACGCGCTCTTCGATGAAGGCATTCATACGCGTCGTAGCCCGGACCATGTCGTCGCCCGGGTAGTCTTCCCACGGGGGATAGAAGCGGACTTTCCAGCCGCGGTATTTCGGCAGGAAGGTTGCGACCACAGGCACTACCTTTGCTCCCGTAGCAGCAGCGATGCGTGCCGGCGCCGTCAGTGTGGCAGCGGGTACACCGAAGAAAGGCACGAAGGCGGCATCCTTGGAACCGAAATCCATGTCCGGCAACATGAAGAAGGGCAGGCCTTCGCGCATCGCGCGGATGATGGGCTTGACGCCTTCTGCACGCGAGACCAGCTTGACCGGACGAAAGCGCGAACGCCCCTTGCGCAGCGCTTCGTCGAACGCCTGATTTTGCTGGCGCGAGTAGATTGAGCACAACGGCGATTCCAGCATGACCGCCACGCCGGCTACGTCCAAGCAGACGAAGTGCGGGCACAGCAGGATGGTCGGACCCGATGCGATCACGTCCAGTGGCACCGCCGGTTCGACCTGCACCAGCCGGCGCAGGCGCCGTTCCGAGCCCCACCACAACACGCCGCGCTCGATGATGCTGCGCGCATAGGCTTGGAAGTGGCCGCGTGCGATGCGCCATCGTTCGGATTCGTCCAACTCCGGCATGCACAGGCCCAGGTTGGTAAGCGTGATGTCGCGCCGTTTCTTCAGCAATGCGAACAGCAGCGAGCCCACCGCCTCCCCGAGTCGGCCGAGCAGGGGCAGCGGCAGCCAGTGCAGCAGCCACATGAGGACCAGCAAAGCCCTCACCGTGGCTCCTTCGCAGGCGCAGCCGCACCGGCTGGCGCCTTGTAGCGGTTGTAGCTCCAGAAGTATTGCTCCGGGCAATGCGCGATCAGTTTTTCCATGGCTGTGTTGATGAAGCGAGCCTGTTCCTCTGGTGTGCCGGCAGGCACCTGGGGCAAGCGCGCGATGCGGATGCGAAAGCCGGCTGGTACCCGTTCACCGTAGGCGACCAGGATCGGCGCACCAGTCATCTGCTGCAGCTTGGCCGGTAACGTCATCGTGTACGCTTGGCGACCGAAGAATTCCGCCCAAACACCTTCGCCCTGCTGCGGGACCTGGTCCGGCAGCATGCCGACCATCCCGCCTTGCTTGAGCGTCTTCAGCAGGATTCGCACGCCCGATAGATTGGCGGGAGCAAGCGACAACTTTGCCCGACCGCGTGCGCCTTCGAGCAGGGGCTTCAGCGCGTCCTTGCGCGGCGGCCGGTACAGCACGGTCAGCGGCATGCGCGTGGCGACCACTTGGGCGGTCACTTCAAAGCAGCCGAGGTGCGGAGTCAGGAAGATCAGACCTTTGCCTTCGGCCAGCGTGCGTTCGATCAACTCCCAGTCTTCGAGGATTGCGGCCCGACACAGTCTGTCTTCCGAAGCAAACCAGACAAAAGGAAGTTCGGCGATGTTCTTGCCGGCTTCGCGCACGGCCTGCGACAGCTGCTTGGCAAAGCCAGCGCGTTCCATGTTTTCCCGCATTCGACGGCGATAGGTGGGGGCTGTCCAATACACCACCCATCCCAGGAGAGACCCGATCGCGTGCATCCAAGACAACGGCAATTTCGAGAGCAGGCGAAACAGGGTGACGAGCATCAAAAACGCTTCGGAGTGTTTGTCAAAATTTTGCAGACGCGTAAAATAGCACACCGCGTCTTTCGGCTCTGGCACCCGTTCAGGGAAGTCATTCGATGGCGCTCCGCCGAGTTAATCAGACAACTTGCGAGGCGGAATACAAGTGTCGCTAAAGCGTCGCAGGCTCGGGTTGGCCGCGACATGGTCAGTTCTTCCCAAATGGAGCCTGCGATGGCAAATCAATATCTTTTCACTTCAGAATCCGTCTCCGAAGGACATCCCGACAAGGTCGCCGACCAGGTCTCGGATGCGATTCTCGACGCTATCCTCACGCAAGATCCCACCGCCCGCGTTGCGGCAGAAACGCTGTGCAACACCGGCTTGGTGCTGCTGGCCGGCGAAATCACGACCACGGCCAATGTGGACTACATCTCGGTGGCACGCGACACCTTGAAGCGCATCGGGTACGACGACGCTTCCTTCGGCATCGATTGCAACACTTGCGCGGTGATGGTTGCCTATGACAAGCAGTCGCCCGACATCGCGCAAGGCGTGGACGAAGGTGCGGGCATCGACCTCGACCAGGGCGCGGGCGATCAAGGCCTGATGTTCGGTTACGCCTGCAACGAAACCCCGGAACTGATGCCGGCCGCAATCTATTACGCACACCGCCTGGTCGAGCGTCAGTCGCAACTGCGCAAGGATGGTCGCCTGCCTTGGCTGCGTCCGGATGCGAAATCCCAGGTCACGCTGCGCTATGTGGATGGCAAGCCGGTCTCGGTCGATACCATCGTGCTGTCGACCCAGCACAGCCCCGAGATGGAGCACAAGGCCATCGAAGAAGCGGTAATCGAGGAAATCATCAAGCCGGTAGTGCCGCAGGAATGGCTGAAGAACACGCGTTACCTGGTGAATCCGACCGGACGCTTCGTGATCGGCGGCCCGCAAGGCGATTGCGGCCTGACCGGACGCAAGATCATCGTCGACACCTATGGCGGTGCCGCACCGCACGGCGGCGGTGCGTTCTCCGGCAAGGACCCGACCAAGGTCGATCGTTCGGCCGCCTATGCCGGACGTTATGTGGCCAAGAACATCGTGGCGGCCGGACTGGCCGAGCGTTGCCAGATCCAGGTTTCGTACGCGATTGGTGTCGCGCGTCCGACTTCGGTGATGGTGACCACCTTCGGCACTGGCAAGGTCAGCGACGAGCAATTGTCGGCGTTGGTAGGGGAATTGTTCGACCTGCGCCCGAAGGGCATCATCCAGATGCTCGACCTGCTGCGTCCGATCTATGGCAAGACGGCGGCCTATGGTCACTTCGGTCGGGAAGAGCCGGAATTCACTTGGGAGCGCACCGACAAGGCTGCTGCCTTGCGCGCTGCCGCCGGCCTGTAAGCCGAACACGCGCAGGGCTGTCAACCGCAAACATTTCATGCAACTCGTACCTCTTGCCTTTGCGACCCTGCTCGCTTTCCTGTCTTCCGCCGCACTAGCCGACTCGGCATCATCGGGGACACCGGAGCCCGCTGCATCTGTGCCCGAGGATAAGGCCGAAGCCGCTATGACTACCGAGGTCGCTGGAGACGCAGCTTCCTCTGATGTCCCCAACGGGCCAGTTTCCGCCTCGCCGTCTCCTCAACCGGCGGCGGCGAAACCTCTTGCAAGCACGTCCGCCATGGACGAGGACGAGTGGTGCAGCCGGCTTGGCGCCAAGCTTGCCAGCGTCACACGCCCCTTGTGCGAACGCGCCGCACTGGTTCCCGCCGGTGCCGCGTCGCACCAGGGTTTTCCCATCCTCGTGCGACGCGTGCCGGCCACCCAGCCCCCTGCGGATCGCGAGCCGATGCGGATCCTGCTGCTGGGCGGCATACATGGCGACGAACTGACCTCGGTTTCCATCGTGTTCCAGTGGCTGGACCTGATCGATTCCCCGCAAGCCGCGCAATTTCACTGGCATGTCGCGCCGGTACTGAATCCCGATGGTTTGTTTTCCGCGAAGCCGCAACGCATGAATGCCCGTGGCGTGGACCTGAACCGGAACTTCCCCACGCCCGGCTGGAAAGAGGATGCGAAGGATTACTGGGTCAAGCGCGCGCGCCGCGATCCGCGTCGCTTCCCCGGCGAGGCGCCGCTGTCGGAGCCGGAATCGCGCTGGTTGCATGAAGAGATCGAGCGCTTTCGCCCGGATGTGGTGATTTCGGTGCATGCACCGTTCGGCATTCTCGACTTCGACGGTCCGAAGAACCCGCCGCGCCGCTTCGGCCGCCTGTACCTGAACCGGCTCGGCGTCTATCCCGGATCTCTCGGCAATTACGGTGGCATGCACAAGAACATGCCGGTGATCACGATCGAACTGCCGAATGCGACGACGATGCCGCCGCGCGAGGAGGTCGAGCGCATCTGGCGCGACATGCTGGCGTGGCTGGAACGTACCGCCGAAGGCAAGGCCTCCGACGAGGGCAAGGACGAAGTGGTGGAATCCGAAGCGCCGCCGGAGCATTAACGTGAATAGTGGTGCCTAGGGGCGCCGCAGTATAATCGCCGGTTCCAAGGAGCGTTGCAGCCCGGTCATCCGCATCGGGTCAGGCTTGGATCCAGGGTTTTCCCTCGCAACGGCGCTCACGTTACTTTTTTCTTATTTCGGAAAGGAGGGCGTGATGAACGCCGTAATCCCG
>DATBUE010000341.1:0-3002 GCA_036516375.1 Noviherbaspirillum sp.
ACAAGATGGCGGCCCGCGTTGCCTTTCTATCGCAGGAAATCGATACCGGCGCCTGCTACAACTGCAAGAGCGGCAAGGACCGCACCGCGATGATGGATACAGAACTGAAATTCCTCGCGGCCTTCTGGGAGTTGCATGGCAGATTACCGGAGCCGGGCGAAGAGCTCAGCCCTGAAGACCAAGCGCTGTACTGTCACATCTTGCTGGAAACCGGGAACCCTGAAATCCAGAAATACAATACCGGCGCTCCCGGGAACAAGGTGTTCAAAAGACTGGCGTTCAATAACCTTTCCCTCATGGACAGAGTGGGCCGCGCCGAGGTGTTCGACAAGGCGATGGGTCTCTCCAAGCTGGTCAAGTCGTAGAGTCTGAGGCCCGTGATCACGAAGCGATCAATTTCGGGCATCACTCAGCATCGCGGAAGGCTGGCAATGTTGCACTTTGGCAAAAAACTTATCGAGCCACGGTGGCTCTCGCAGTAGTTTTTCAACAGCCTGCTAACCATCGATGTGCGCAATCAGCGGCAAATGGTCCGACGCGCGCCTGGCCAGCGGCGTGCGGTGCACTTCCACATGCACCAGCCGGTGACGCGGCCGGATCCAGATCCGGTCCAGCGCGAACACCGGGCAGCGCGCCGGGAAGGTGCGCGGCGCCGGCACCGCCTGGAAATGCGAGGACAGCCTGCGCAGCGCCTTGCCCCACACGAACCATTCGTTGATGTCGCCCATCAGGATCACCGGCATGTCTTCGGTATCGAACACCTCGAGCAGGCGGCCGATCTGGTGATTGCGTTCGGCCGGGCGCAGGCCGAGGTGGGTGGCGACGACGCGCAGCAAATCGCCATCGCAATCGACATCGGCGTCAAGCGCGCCGCGCGGCTCGCGGCTGCCGAACGAGAGATCGATGCTGCGCACCGAGAGTATCGGCCAGCGCGACAGCACCACATTGCCGTAGCGCCGCTGGGGCGTATCGCAGGCCGGTCCTTCGGCGATTTCATAGCCGGTGGCCTCGGCCACGATCTGCCCCACGTTGTCGCAATGCGTGCCGCCCAGCGGTACTTCCTGCAGCGCGACGATGTCGGCCTGCAATTCATGCAGCACATCGATGATGCGGTCCGGTGCGTAGCGGCCATCGGCGCCGACGGCGGCATGGATGTTGTAGGTGGCAATCGTCAGTGGCCACGGTGAGCGTTTTTCCTGGATCGTGCCTGCCATCGGCCGCCTTATGCCGCCGGATCGCTCTTGCCGCGCAAGAGCTTTTGCAGACCGACGGCCAGGCCGATCAGGGCCAGCGCCACCGCCGCCAGCACCGCGATCGTGCCGGCGCTCGGGTTGCGTACCGCTTCGGCCAGGTTATGCACGAAGGTCACGGTGATGAAGATGCCGGGCAACATGCCGACGAAGGTGCCGATCAGGTAATCGCGCAAGCGGATGTGCGAAGTACCGGCAACGATGTTGACGATCGTGAACGGCGCGATCGGCAACATGCGGATCACGATCATCGCAATCACGCCCTGCTTGGCCAACCGCTGCGACAAGCGGTTCATGCGCGGGCCCAGCATGCGCTGCACGGTGTCGCGCCCCAGCCAGGCACCGACGCCATAGCTGACCGCGGCCGAGAGCAGCGTGCCGCCGATTGCATATAGCGAGCCTTCGAGCGGGCCGAACACGATGCCGGTGACCGCAATGAGCAGCATCACCGGCACCATCGCCAGTCCGGCCACTACATAGCTGCCAATCACGGCCACCGGCGTGAACGGCAGGGACTCCAGTCCGCGCGCCAGCGCGACCAGGGCATCAAGGTTCAGGTAGTCGCGCAGCGGCGTCCAGCGCCAGGCCACGGCCAGCACGGCCAAGCCCAGCGCCAGCATGCCGAGCCCGACCAGGCGCCGCGGCGCCGGCTTGCGCGCTTCCTGCGGCACGATCTCGGCCACCAGCTCTTCCGGGTCCAGCGGCTTTTCGGCATCGAACATCGCCTGCGCCGGAATCATCGCTTCCAGCTCCGGCGTAGTTTGCGGGTCCAGCACGGCCAGGTGGCGCTTGAAACGACCAAGGGTTTGCGCGGTCCGGTGCAGGCTGCCGCTGCGCGCGATTTCCGCACCGACTTCCTCGACCGAGGCGTTGAGGTGTTCGGCGAGCAAGCGATTGCGCAGCCGGCCGATGGCTTGCGCCACGCGCGCCTCGCCACGCGCTTCGATGGTCAGGTTGCACTCGGTGTCGAGCGCCATCGAGCGATTGGACAGGTTGGCCGAGCCGATCGAAAACAATTTCTCGTCCACTGCGAACAGCTTGCTGTGCACGTTCAGGCATTGCTCGCCCAGCCCCGGGATGTGCGGGCAATACATGCGGTAACGCTGGTGGCGGTCGGCTTGCCGCAGGCGCCGGTGCACGCGTGCGCGCAGCACGCCCATGACCGCCTCCTCCAGCCAACCGCTCTGATTCTGCGGCGACAGCACCATCACTTCCGGCCCCTGCTCTTCTTCCAGACGTAAAGCCAGGGCGTCAGCCACCAGGCCCGATGTGAAGTACTGGTTCTCGAAGAACAGATGGCGCCGCGCGGCGGCAATCGCATCCAGATGCAGCTGCCGCACTTCCTGCACTTTCGGCCAGCCGCCGAACTCTGGCTCGGTGCGCGAAATGGCCACGTCGATGTCGGTCAGGTCCGGCGTCACTTCCGGCCATAGGTCGTCGCGCTGTTCGATGCGTGTGCTCTCGAGCAAGGGCGGCACCGTGACATCGCTGACGGCGCGTTCCCAGCGCGTGCGCGCCAGTTCTCCCAGCGCGCGCGCGGCCGCGCCGTCGACCACGGCTTGCACGTCGTGAAAAGGGCCGTAGGACTTGCCATCGGCATCACGCCGCAAGGGCTGCTTGCAGGCATGTTCAGGCGTGTCCCAGCGGCAGCGGGTGAGGTCCAGACCGCCGACGAAGGCCAGGCTATCGTCGACTACGACCACCTTCTGGTGGTGCGAGGCGCCGGTGGGGTGCTTGCCGTCCATGCGGAAG
>DATBUE010000342.1:0-2777 GCA_036516375.1 Noviherbaspirillum sp.
CGGTGGAGTTCGCGCTGAAGGGCATGAACGCGGTGATGCCGGTGATCGTGCGTACGTCCGACATGCCGTACCGCTGGAAGATCGAAGCCGCACCGCTATCGAAGATCGCCAACCACGAAAAGAAGATGCCGGCGAATTTCATCCGCGCCGACGGCTATGGCATCACACCCGCGGCACGTCGCTACCTTGAACCGCTGATCCGAGGCGAGGCACCGCCTCCGTACGGACGCGATGGCATCCCGAAGTACGTGACGCTGAAGAACGTGCTGGTGGCGAAGAAGCTGGCCCAATCGCAGGAATGACGTCGACGCCGTCGTTCGACTGACATGCGCAGTCATCACGCGGCAGGCTGATCGGACAACATTGCCGAGCCTGTCCGGATCGGCAACCATTGGCATGCCCAAGGCTGGGGGACACCGAACGGTGCAGCCCGGGCATTCCTGCCGTCATCGGCACACACAATCAGGGGGAAGATATGCCTCGCAAGCTCAAGGCTTTGCTGGCTGCTGTCGTCGTACTCACGGCACTGACCGGTTGCGTTTCCAAGCCGCAGCGCCAGGCGCTCAATCGCGCCGCCGCGCCGCAGTTGAAGTCGATCACCGTGCTGCAGATGCGGCCCAGCGAGCCGACGGTGATGATCATGAACAACCCGGGTTACCAGTTCGGCCTGATCGGCGCGCTGGTCGCCGAAGCCAACATGGCACCCAAGCGGGCACAGCTGCGCGAACACCTCAAGCAGGCGCAATTCGATGAAGTCGTGGCCTTCCGCGAGACCTTCGACGCGCTGCTGCAGCAACGTGGCTATCAGGTGATCTGGCCCGACGCCCTGGAAGAACCGGAAGGCAAGAAGACCAAGCGCGACATGTGGGGCCAGCGCAAGGCACTGGTGGCCGTCCATGAAGGCGACGCGCAACTCGACATCAACTTCGGTTTCGTCGGCTACGCTTCGGCCGGCGCCGGGGACGCGCAGCCGTACAGGCCCACCGTCACCATGACGGCGCGCCTCATGACCGCCGACGGCAAGACCAAGCTGTTCCAGGACACGTTCGTCTACAACAACGTGTTCAACACGCCCGATGCCGTGGTGATCGATCCGGACCAGCGCTTTGTCTATCCGGACTCCACGGACCTCGAGAAGGCCGGCGTGGCGAAGGCGGACGGACTGAAGCTCGCCGTGCAGGCGATCGCCGAAAAGATCGCGGCGCAGCTGTGAGCACCGCCATGCACAGGATCGCGGTGGCGCTGCTGCCGCTGCTGCTGGTGGCCTGCGCCTCGGTGCCGAAAGCGCCCAATCGCGTGAATCTGCAAGGACAGTGCGCGCCGTCTTTGGCCGCACTGCAGCCGACGCCGCTTACCGCGTCGATTGCCCCGGAGGGCAAGAAGGTCAAGGCGGCGCCCTTGACCGACTTCGCTGCCCTGGGCCAATGCGTGGAGAACGAGAAGGGACGCGTCGCGACCATCATATGGAAGCTGCAGGACGTTCCGCTGCCTTCCATGGTGCGGCTGGAGATCATCGCCAACGATGCGGCCACCCTCGCGGCCGGCATGGCGCTCCTCGACGAGCAGCACCGGGTCGTTCGCCGCCATGGCTTCCACGAGTTCGCCCGACGCGGCAGATCGTTCACGCTCGACATGTTCCTCAATCCGTCCGACGACGGCGTGCGCTATCTCGTGCTCACGCCCGACCCCGACTGGGTCGGCAAGCAGGACGAAACGATCTCCGGCATCACCAACACGGTGTATCTGGCCTACGGCGCGGTCTACAACTACGGCACCGAAGGCAAAAGCGTGCGTCAGCTGTCCGATGCAGGTCAGCTGCGGATCCAGATTCTGCCGCTGTGAGGTTTTTGTTCCGGCCGAGGCCTCGCGCCCGGCCGGAACGACTCAACGGCAGTTCTGGCCTTCGACCGCCATTTGCGCGGCGAACTGGGGCACGGCGGCCAGGTTGCCGCTCTTCGCGGCCTGCCGCTGTTCCTCCAGGTAGATGCGCGAGCGGCCCTGCGCGTCCGTCTTGGGTGGCGCCGCCTGGCCCGGCTTGCGCCAGACCTGCACGACCGCCTGCTGCGACGGACACGACGCGTTGGGAACGCGGATCACGTCGTTGAGGATCCACCCAGCGGAGGCCGATGGCTTGGCCTTGGCAGCATCGACGAAGCGCGCCCGTGGCTGGCATTGCGGGCTGGTGCGCACCACCGTGAATACGTAGGGCTCGCCCGCCTGCCCTGTGAACATGCCTTCCAGGCGCGCGCAGGCTTCGGGAATCTGGCGGAGCGTGTGCACCGCGTTCTGCGCCTGCGGTTGCGCCATATCGCGCGCGATTTCGGGCTTCGGGTCGGCCGCCGACACGTGCGCTGCGAACGCGGCGAAAGTGACGGCGGCGAGAAGGACGGGCAACAGGCGCATGCGACATTTCCTCTGTCCGTGACCGGCATCGCAGGCTGGCACGGCCGCGCTGAATGCTGCGTTCACAGCGTGCGTGCCGCCGGGGGCTATGCGATAGTCGGCCCGTTGCGGCGGTGACCCACGACCCGCGCAGCTACAACTCGAAAGGTACGTAACTCGAAATTCCGATGTATCCACTTCTACGGGGAGGGGTTCATGCTGGAGCAGTACGGTTTGGCCTTGGCGCTGGTGTGCGCCGTCATCGCGATCCTCTACGGGATCGTCTCCGCGCGATGGATCAACGCGCAACCTGCCGGCAACGAACGCATGCAGCAGATCGCCGGCGCGATCCAGGAAGGCGCACGCGCCTACCTCAACCGGCAGTACACCACCAT
>DATBUE010000343.1:0-2389 GCA_036516375.1 Noviherbaspirillum sp.
CCAGCCGTTGGCGAGCAGCTTGCTCATCAAACGGGGCGAAAGCTTTTCGATCTTGCTGACAAGGTCGGCGGGGAGATAACTGGACAACTTCTCATGGCGCCATTCCAGGTCGCCTTCGGGATTTGCTTGCCATCCCTGCGTCGTAAGCAGGAGAACGATTGACTTGAGTTCTTTTTCGCAGGAGATGGACAAAAGGTCTTGACGTTCCAGTTTCGACTGGACCCGGGAATCGGAAACAGGCGCCTTGCACCATGCGGTTTCCTGCTCGATCCATCCTTCCCTCGATAGCCAGGCGACTGCGCGCGATTGCCCCTCATGATCCAGCAATGCCAACTGATCTTTCATGACGGTTTCCCGGTATCCCGCCTGCAGTGCAATTCCTCCGGGAACCGCGAATTCCCAACCGTTTTGTGCAAGCACTTGAACCAGCTTTGCTCTCTCGGGGGCGGAAAGAAAAAGATCGAGAAGCAGTCCGGAAATGAATTTCGGCTCAGCCGGATCCAGATACTTGGGTACCGCGCCTACGGGGGCGGCGGATATGAACATGGGTTTTCGCATTTTTTGTCGATGGTGGTTGAACAGCGGGGGGCTGAGTGCATGGTACGTGAGTAAATGACAAATAAACAACATTTACAAAATTTTATCAACTCGGCCTCGGTTTCCCACAATGAACATATTTGCATTTCTTGCAACTTTATCGGCGGTTGTCTGGGGCATGGGCCGAAAAACGTGCGGGATGAAAGGAGGGCTGACCCAGCAGCGTGCAACTCTCGTCTTATTTCCCGACTGCTGAGCAAGCAGCGCGCGCGGCAGCTTGGCTTCGGGAAATGGACCGCGCAAGGACGGCGCTCAGTGTGGCGTTGTCCCCAGCATCGCCTCGACGCGATCCGCGGACACCACCGGGGAGTAGTAGAAACCCTGGCCGTAGTCGCAGCCGGCCTGGTACAGGAAGTCGTGCTGGTGCCGGCTCTCTATGCCTTCGGCAATCACCTTCAGGCCCAGCTTGTGCGCCATGACGATCATGGTTTCCACGATGGTGCAATTGCCCTTGTGCTCGGGCACGTCGCGCACGAAGGATTGGTCGATCTTGAGGTAGTCGATGTCGAATTTCTGCAGATAGGCCATCGACGAATAGCCGGTGCCGAAATCGTCGATGGCGACCTGGATGCCGGCGTCGCGGTATTCCAGCAGCTTGTCGCTGACCTGCGGCGATGCATCCAGCAGCATGCCTTCGGTGATCTCCACGACGATGCTCGACGCCGGCACCTGCAGTTCGTGCAGGTACTGCAGCCAGTCGTGTTCCAGATTGCGCCGGCTGAATTGCGAGGGTGACTTGTTGATTGCCACGCGCATCATCTTTCCGCTCGTTTCGCTCCAGCGCTTGACGCAGCGTGCCGCTTCATGGAACACCCAGTTGCCGATCTCGCTCATCAGCCCGGCTTCCTCGGCGATGGGAATGAAGACCGACGGCGCCACTTCGCCCAGCTTCGGGTGGCGCCAGCGCAGCAGGGCCTCGACCGAGATGAGGCCGCCATCCAGCAAGTCCATCACTGGATGGAATTCGAGCGTGAGTTGGCGCTCGGAGATCGCGCGCCGCAATTCGGTCGACACGCGCAGCCGTTCATGGGCGCGGTCGTCCATCTCCTGCGTGAAGTAGTTGAACTGGTTCTTGCCGGTGGCCTTGGCGTTGTACATTGCCTGGTCCGCCTTGCGCAGCAAATCGTCCATGTTGGCCGCGTCGGTTGGATACACGGCCACGCCGATGCTGGCCGAAAAATGCGCGATTTCGCGCCCGAGGGTGAAGGGGGCAGCCAGGCACTCCAGGATCGAGTGGCAGACGAACTCGACGCGGTGCGGCTCGTGCAGGTCGCGCAGCAGCACCATGAACTCGTCGCCGCCGAGTCGGCCGAGCAGGTCGGTCTCGCGTGCGCAGCGGCGGATGCGGTGCGAGGCTTCGATCAGGAGCTGGTCCCCGGTTTCGTGCCCGTAGATGTCGTTGATCTGCTTGAAGCCGTCGAGGTCGATGAACAACAGAGCGGCCTTGTTGCCGGTGCGCTCGGACTTGCGCAGTTCGGATTCGGCTTCGCTGAGGAAGTGGCGGCGATTCGGCAAGCCGGTGAGGGCGTCGAGGTTCGCATGGCGCCATACCGTTTCCTCCGATTGTTTGCGCGCGGTGACGTCGGTGACGATGCCGGTCATGGCCAGGGGTTTGCCGTCCTTGTCGCGCGAGACGACGACGCCGCGCGAGACCACCCATTTCCAGCTTCCGTCGGCGCAGCGCACGCGATATTCGCATTCGTAGATGCGCTGCCTGCCTTCCAGCGCGGCCATCAACGCAGCGTTGTGCCGGGCCTGGTCGTCGCGATGCACCATTTTCCCGAAATCGATC
>DATBUE010000344.1:0-3083 GCA_036516375.1 Noviherbaspirillum sp.
TATGAGAAGCGACTCAAATCGTAATCAACAAGACAAGTACGCGGTGGGGCAGGACAAAGGAGCCGCAATCGAGGTTGGCGAAGTCCCCAGTGCCTACCAGAGTATTCACCGTGGGAAATTGATAATCGAAAGGAAATACTCAGCAGGAAGCACTGCCGAATGAAGGGCCGGGTACGGCGCCCGCCTTTTATTTCAAATGGAGCTGGACGGTTGCCACTAAAACGCCGTCCGCATCGGCGTAGATCCAGTTTCCGGGCCGCACCGTGATGCCGGAGATCGAAACCGGAACATCGCGCTCCCCTGCACCTTTGCGTACGCTACGCCGTGGATGGGCAGCCAGGGCGCGCACGCCGATGTCGCAGGCGTTCAACTCTTCGGAATCGCGCACGCAGCCGTTGACGATGATGCCGGCCCAGCCGTTCTTTTCGGCCAGCATGCCGAGATTGCCGCCGACCAGCGCACAGCGCAGGCTGCCGCCGCCGTCGACGACCAACACCCGCCCCGCGCCGGGCGTTTCCAGCGCAGCCCGCACCAGAACGTTGTCCTCGAACACCTTCAGCGTGGCAGCAGGGCCGCTGAAGGCGCTGCGCTTCCCAAAACCCCGGAATACCGGTGGCAACACAGCAAGGCTGCCGTCGGCCAGCCGGTCTTCATTCGCATCGCACAAGTCGCTGGTGGCAAGGGACATGTTTTCCTCCGGTGTGGTCATGACCGGATTGTAGTGGGATGGCGAGGGCTGGCTTGCGCGCTCACGCGCGGCGTGCAGCCGTGCGCGTGCCGACATTGAGCGCGGTCAGGATCGCCAGGCACTGCATGATGCCGATGCCGGCGAAAACCCATGCCGGGCGGCTGACATCCATCAGGGCGCCGAACACCAGCGGTGCCAGGGCCAACCCCACATCCAGGCCCGAGTACACCACGCCGTACACACGCCCGGTGGCATTGGCCGGGGCGGCAGCGCGGATCAACAGGTCGCGCGAGGGGCCTGCAATGCCCGCACCGAAGCCGATTGCACCCATCAAGACCAGGGTCAGCACTGGCGGAACAAGGCCGGAGGCAATGACCAGCGCAAACAGCCCGGAGGCGGTGAACGCAACGGCGATCGTGCGTTCGTGGCGATCGGTCTTGCCGGCGATGAATCCTCCCCACAGCATGCCGGCCGCCGATGCCAGCATGTAGGCGGTGTAGGCCGCCGTGGCGGACGCCAGCGACAGGCCGTACAGCGCGCGCAGGCCAGGCCCGGCAAAACTCTGCACGCCGCCCAAGGCCATCGCGGTGACGAAGAAGAACGCAAAACACATCCATACCGCGGGCAGGCGCATAAAAGCCAGAGCGTGGCCCTCGCCGGTTGTCGACGGCTTCGCCCGGACCGCCAGCGCACCATCGGTATCCAGTACGCGCCGCTGCAGGTACAACAGCAGCAGCACCGCCAGCGGCAACAAGGCCGCGCAAGCAAGTGCGACACGCCAGTGAAACAAACCCGCCAGTCCGGCGAGGAATACTGGCGCCGCCGCCCAGCCAAGATTGCCGGAAATGCCGTGTACCGAGAACGCGTGGCCGAGGCGGGCCTGGGACACACGCTTGTTCAGCAGCGTGAAGTCGGCCGGATGGAACACGCTGTTGCCGAGTCCGGCCAGCATGGCTCCGGCCAGCAGCATTGCGTAACTCTGGGCCTGCGACAGGACCAGCGCCGCCACCGCAAGCAAGCCGATCCCGGAGAACAGCACACGATGCGCCCCGAGCCGGTCGACCACGAAGCCGGCGAGCGCCTGGCCGACGCCGGAAACCACAAAGAACACCGACATCAACAGGCCGAGCTCGGCATAACTGAGTGCGAAATCTTCCTTCAGCCAGGGAAATAGCGGCGCCAGGATCAGGTGGAAGAAATGCGAAACGCCGTGCGCCAGGCCGACCAGGCCGATGACACGGGTATCCTGGCCGAGGGAGGAAGCGGGAGGAAGCGAAGTACTGGCTGTGGTCATGGCGGCAAGGAGAAAACGGAAACGCAGCCAGTGTAAGCAAAGCCTGCGCGTCCGTTTTAAGATGAAGTGCCATTCTTTATCGCATTTCTGCCAGCCCTCGATGCCGCCATTTACCCACACCCGGACCAATGTCCCGGGCACAGCCCCCAGCCGGGAGCGGCCGGTGCGCCTGGTCGCCCGCAACCTCAGCGCCGCGCAAACGCTGAATGCGCACAGCCACCCTTGGGGCCAGGTCACCTATGCTTCCGATGGCGTGGTGCGTGTCACCGTCGGCAACAGCACCTGGATCGTGCCGCCGCAGCGTGCGATCTGGATTCCCCCCTCACTGGAACATGAAGTCACGACCTTGGAAAAGGCACGCCTGCGCGCACTCTATGTCTTCGCCGACGCAGCCTCGTTCAAGGACCAGGAATGCCGGGTACTGGAAGTGTCACCATTGCTGCGCGAACTGATCGCGGCACTGGAAAATGCGCCGGCCGAAAGCCAGCGCGAGCAGCATCTGTCCGCCATGGTGCTGGACGAATTGACTCACCTGACCACCCTGCCTATCGTGGTTGCCCTGCCGCAGGACAAGCGCTTGAAGGCCTTGTGCGAAACGCTGATCGCGCAGCCCGCCTCCAAGCTCACGCTCGATGAATGGGCGCTGCAGGTGGGTGCCTCGGCGCGTACGCTGGCGCGGCTGTTCGAAAGCGAACTGGGGATGAGCTTCGGACGCTGGCGCCAGCAGGTGCGGCTGGCGCATGCCGCCCCCCTGATCACGCGCGGCATGCCACTCTCGCTGGTGGCGACCCAACTTGGCTACGCCAGCCAGTCGGCGTTTTCGGCCATGTTCAGGAAGACCTTCGGACAGTCGCCGAGCAGTTTTTTTGTCGACAGGGGAAGATGACAAGGCCGGTGAGCCAACATACCGGCATGGGTATCGGCGCGAGCAACGCAATGCGGGACTGAGTTTTCGTTTCGCCGTTTCCTGCAGCGCGCAGCATGCAAGCGAAGAAGATGAGGGCGGCGCAAGAGATGTTTCGCGCCGCCCTCCTCGTCCTATACGTGAAAGGACGCGATCGGCATTCAGGCGGCCATGGCCTGCTTCTCGAACGCCAGGTG
>DATBUE010000345.1:0-5477 GCA_036516375.1 Noviherbaspirillum sp.
TCCTTCTGCTGCGCTTCCACTTCCGACAGGCGCACCGGACCCTTGGATTCCAGGTCTTCACGCATCATTTCCGCTGCACGCTGCGACATGTTCTTGAAGATCTTGTCGCGCAGGTCCTGGTTCGCGCCCTTCAAGGCAACGATCAGCGATTCGGACTGCACTTCGCGCAGCAGCACCTGGATGCCGCGGTCGTCGATGTCGATGATGTTGTCGAACACGAACATCTCGTCCATGATTTTCTGCGCCATGTCCGGGTCGTAGTTCTTCAAGTTGTCCATCACCGATGATTCGACATCGCCCGACAGGAAGTTCAGGATCTCGGCCGCGGCGCGCACACCGCCAATCGGCTTCTTCTTTACCGCCTCGTTGCCGGTCAGGAGCTTGGTCAGCACTTCGTTCAATTCGCGCAGCGCGGCCGGTTGCACGCCGTCCAGCGTGGCGATGCGCAGCACCACGTCGTTGCGCAGGCGCTCGCTGAAATAATTCAATACTTCGCAGGCGTGGTAACGCTCCAGGTGCACGAGGATGGTCGCGATGATCTGCGGATGCTCGTTGCGCACCAGGTCGGCCACCGACTGGCCGTCCATCCACTTCAAGCTTTCGATGCCGGAGGCGTCGCGCGTGCCGAGGATGCGATTGAGCAGGCCGGATGCCTTGTCCTCGCCCAGCGCCTTGGTCAGCACGGTGCGGATGTATTCGTCCGAATCCAGCCCGAACGAAGTGTTGACCTCGGTCTCGGTGCGGAAGTTGTCCAGCACCTGTTCGAGTTGATCGCTGCCGACCGCCTTCATGGTCGACATGGCCGCGCCCAGCTTCTGCACCTCGCGCGGGCCCAGATAGCGCATGACCTGGGCGGCTTCCTCCTCGCCCAGCGCGAGCATCAGGATGGCAGCCTTCATGACACCGTCTTCACTCATTTCCCACCCATGCCTTGACTACGTTGGCCACCATTTTCGGATCGTTGCGTGCCAGGGTCTTGGCCGCATCCAGGTTGTCCTGGTAGGTCCGCGCCTTGGCTCCCATCGGTTCAGGATCATGCGTGATGTGCACGACCGCGTCGTCTTCCTCGATCTGCGGCGGAGCAGGGGGCTCGAAGCTGCGCATGATGCGCGCGATCAGCGGCTTCAGGACTGCGAAGTACAGGTACATCAGCACGATACCGACCAGCAGATACTTCCCGGCCGTCATCGCCATCTGGATGATTTCCGGGCGCTTCCACAGCGGCGGCTCGGGAATCACTTCCGGTGCCGCATCGGCAAAGGGCTGGTTCACCACGTTGAGCGAATCGCCGCGGTCCTTGTTGAAGCCCATCGCTTCGCGTACGAGGTCGGTGATCTTGTTGGTTTCTTCCTCGGTCAGCGCGCGCAGCGTCGGCTTGCCCTCGGCATCCACGCCGCGCACATGATTGACCACCACCGCCACCGACAGGCGCTTGATGCCGCCCATCGGCTGCTGCACATAGCGCACGGTCTTGTCCACTTCGTAGTTGACCGTCATGTCCTTCTGTTCGCTCAACGGCGGCTGGGTCTGTGCGGTAGATGCCGGCTTGGTCCCAGGATCAATCGGCGCGGTGGCAGCCGGAGCCGGCTGGTTGGTCAGCGCGCCCGGCACACCTGCTGCAGCATTCTGGCTCGCCGTACGCGATTCGCTGCTCTGCTGGCTGCGAATGGCCGAGTTGGCCGGGTTCTGGTTTGGCGTGTAGGTCTCTGCGGCTTGCTCGACGTGCGAGAAGTCCACGTCGGCAGTCGCCGCCGCACGCACGTTGCCGGCGCCGACGATAGGCGTGACGATGGATTCGATGCGGCGCACGATGCTCTGCTGCAGCTCCTGCACATACTTGAGCTGGCTGGCATCGAGTCCGGCCGGAGTCTTCTTGTCGGTCTGCGACAACAGGTTGCCGTTCTGGTCGACCACGGTGACGTTCTTGATCGGCAGGTCCGGCACGCTCGAGGCGACCAGGTGAACGATGGCGCTGACCTGCTGCTCGTCCAGCGTCCGTCCGCCATGCAGGTTCAGCAGCACGGATGCCGTGGGCTTCTGTTGCTCGCGCACGAAGACTGAGGCCTTCGGCAAGGCCAGATGCACGCGCGCGGCTTGCACTGCGGCCAGCGTTTGTACCGAGCGAGCCAGCTCGCCTTCGAGGGCGCGCTGGAAATTGACCTGTTCGAGGAATTGCGACACGCCGAGCTTCTGGTTTTCCATCAGCTCGAAGCCGACATTGCCGCCTTTGGGCAAGCCTTGCGAGGCCAGTTGCAGGCGCGCGTCGTGCACGCTCTCGGCCGGCACCAGGATCGCGCCGCCGCCTTCGGCGAACTTGTACGGCACGTTCATCTGTTGCAGGGCGGCGACGATCGCGCCGCCGTCGCGGTCGGAGAAGTTCGAGAACAGCACGCGGTAGTCGGGCTCCTTGCCCCACATCCAGACGCCCGACATCACCGCCAGTACGGCAGCCACGCCCAGCATCAGGAAGAAGTTGCGTCCGCCCGGTGTCTGGGCGAAACCGACCAGACCCGACGGGGCAACCGCAACCGCGTTTTCGCCGCTGGCTAGCGCCATGCCCGCACTCCTTGTCCGTCTTGCGTCTGCACTGCAGTAGCGTTCTTCTTGCTCATGTCCTGTTCGTGCGTAGGTTTATCGCTCAGTGCAGGATTTTCGTCCTGTCGGTCAAATCCAAATGCCTGAAAAGAGCAGGGTTTTCGGCACTTCTCGCCCTTAGTTGGCTATTTTTAGCGTGCTAACTTAGCGTCGTGAAAAAAGGTCGGCTGTCGCGTGAGCGCGCAGCGACGCCAGGAACAGGAGAGTGCGATGAAACCCGCGATGATCGATACCAGCCGCATCGAAGCCATGATTGCGCAACTGCGCACGGCTGCGACCAAGCCGGCCAGCGCGGCGCCCGAGCTGGTGGCGGCGGAAAAGATGGCGCCCAAGACCGACTTTGCGAGTGCGCTGAAGAGCACGCTGGACCAGGTGAACCAGGCTCAGCGCAATTCGGAAGTGCTGACCCAGCGTTTCGTGATGGGCGACGACAGCGTGAACCTGTCGGATGTGATGATCAATTCCCAGAAAGCCTCGATCAGCTTTCATGCCACGGTCCAGGTGCGCAACAAGCTGGTGTCGGCTTATCAGGACATCATGAATATGGGGGTGTGAGGTGGGGGCTGAGGCTGCAGAGTTGATTGAAGCGGACTTTTAAGCGGAGGGCCATTCCTAGCCTTTGACTAGCTTCGGTAGCAACCTCCGTTCGCGTTCACCCTTCGTTTTTACCTCCCCCCACGGAAACGCTTGCAAGCATTTCCGGTTCGTGCGGCGCGGCGCTTGCGTCGCAAGACGCAAGCAAATGCGCCCGCACTTACCCCATCCCAGTCGCTTTTGCATTGCGTTCGCGTTCCAGCTTCGTGATGTGGCGCTGGATCGCCGACAGCAGCGAGTTTGGCAAGTCGATGAACATGCAGCCGAGCTTGCGGATCGTGCGTCCGGAAGAGAGCGTCAGGTCGGCCGAATTGCGGATCTGCAGTTTCAATTGCAGGGGTGAGCCGCCGGGAATGTCCACGCAGCAGTGTTCGTAGATGCGGCCGATGGTGTTGTCGAGCACCTTCTTCTCGTCGACTATCGCGACGCCTCCGCAACTGATGTCCTTCAGCGTCACCACCACCGTGGTGCCGGTCGTGCCGGAATCATCCGGCGGGATCTTGATCGTGCAGCGCCAGGGATTGCCGACCGGCGTGGGGACGCGGTAGTCCTCGCGGCGCTGCAGGCGCACGAGCGTCGCCGGAATCGGGATGTACAGCGCCGGCAGGTTGTCATACAGGCATTCGTGCACCTGTCCGGAAAAGAACAGGATGCGGATGTTGTCCAGCACGGTTTCGAAGGACACGTTGTCGCTGTCGAGGATGCGCTGGTTCACCAGGTTGCTGGGCGCGCGATCGAGCACGACCATGTTGTTCTCTTCGTCGATCGCCAATACCGAGGTCACGACCGCTTCGGCGCCGCCGTCGGATTGGATGCTGACCAACTGGTTGCGCTCCTGCATTGCGCGCAGCAGGGCGATGATCTCGCGCCGCGAGTGGACCTGGTAGGGACTGACGTCCTCTATGCCGTACTTGCTGTTGAATCCCATTGAGTCTGCCTGTCTCCGGCGGTGTATCGGTGCGTGAAAGGGATGGTCGGGACGCGCTACTCAAACAACCGACAACTTGTCGTTCCCGCGCAGGCGGGAACCCAGTTCCTACGCTAGCAGTACTGCTGACTGATGAGCTGGGTTCCCGCCTTCGCGGGAACGACAGGTAATCGTGCGGACCAACTGCATCGCAGCTCACGGTTGCTTCGCCTTCGCGTCCTCTGCCAACTGCTTGCTTCCCGCCCCCTGCAAGGCGTCGATATGGTAAAGCCACGCAAGCAATTCCGCCACTGCGCGGTACAGCGCGGGCGGGATGTGACGATCGAGGTCGACTTGCATCAGCAGGGCCACCAGTTCGCGCGATTCGTGCACGAACACGCCGTGCTCCCTCGCGCGCGCAATGATCTCGTCGGCGATCAGCCCGCGTCCCTTGGCCACGACCTTCGGCGCCGTGTCCCCGGTCTGGTAGGCGAGCGCAACGGCATTGCGCTTGGCGTCAGGTGGAGTGCTCATCGCCTGTTTCTTCACCGCGCTGCACCTGGAAGGCTGCCAGCGGCGAGCCGGCCGCGTCCAGTGCCTCGGCCAGCAGCGGGGCATGCGCACGCAGCGACGTGACCGCAGCGTCGCCTTCGGTCCTGATCTGGAGCTGCACATGCTCGCCGACCAGACGCAGCGTGGCTTCCACCGGCCCGAGGTGAGGCAGCTCGAAACGCACGACGCTGGTCCAGGCCGAGCCCTCGCGTCGCTCCGGGTCGTCGTGCGGGCGCTCTTCGGTTACGTCCCATTCCATGTGCTGGCCCGGCCAGAGTTCACCTTGCCAGCGCACCTGCTGTTGTTCCAGCGTGTGCAACTGCGATTGCACTAGTCGGGCGAGTTCGGGGTCCAGGGCAGCAGGGCCGGCTTGCGGGCGGGCTATCACGTGGGCGTCGGCTTGCAGGGAGGCCTGTTGCTGGTGCGCATCGCGGATCATGCGTAGCAGGGCTTGAGCATCATTGCCCAGTTCGCGCAGCCCCTGCGACAGGCGTCCCAGCTCGCTGCCTTGTGTGCCTTGAGTGGCGCTCCTGTCGGCAAAGCGCGCCTGCGGTTCCTCGGCCAGTTCGGCCGTGGAGCGGCTACCGGCTATCCACTCCTGCAGATGGGCTTCGTAGAACAGGCCGCTACTCGACAGCGCCTGGCGCAGGTTTGCCGCCAGTTGTCCCGCATCGGCACTGGCACTGCCCAGCAGCGGTGTGCTCGCGCGCACCGCGCCCGCGTCGGCATCCTGGCCGGCGCCTTGCAACAACTGATCGATCAAACGGCCGGTGGCCGAGAGCGAGGCGTTCGCGCTACCGGCCTGGGTAGACAGCAGAAAAGTGGGACG
>DATBUE010000346.1:0-2641 GCA_036516375.1 Noviherbaspirillum sp.
CTCCGCCAAGGCGACTGTAAAGTCTTGATTAATAATAACATATTCGAATTCCGAGGCATGCGCAATCTCGCCTCCCGCCGCAAGCAAACGGCGTGCGATCACATTGGGTTCGTCCTGCCCGCGCTTCTTCAGACGCTCTTCGAGTGCAGCGATCGACGGCGGAAGAATGAAAATGCCGACCGCATGCGGAAACTGCTTCTTGACCTGTTGGGCGCCTTGCCAGTCGATCTCCAGCAAGACGTCGGTACCGATACGCATCTGGTCGGCGATCAACAGGCGCGAGGTGCCGTAATAGTTACCGTGGACCTCTGCCCACTCAAGAAATTCCCCTGCCTCGCGCCGCTGCATGAAATCGTCGACGCTGGTGAAGTAGTACTCGCGCCCATGTTGCTCGGCCGGACGGGGGGCGCGCGTCGTATAGGAAATCGAAAGCTTGATCGCCGGTTCCTGGGTCAGCAAGGCATTGACGAGAGTCGATTTGCCGGCCCCGGAGGGGGCGACCACCATGAACAGGCTGCCGGCAGAGTGGGAGGTGTCGGGCATAGGCGTGTAAATACTGTGGCTATTCGAGGTTCTGAACTTGCTCGCGCATCTGCTCGATCAGCAATTTCATCGCCATCGACGCGTCGGCCAGTTCTTTCAGCGCTGCTTTGGATCCCAGCGTGTTGGCCTCGCGATTGAGTTCCTGCATCATGAAATCGAGCCGCTTGCCTACCTGGCCGCCTTTCTTCAGGATGCGCCGCGTTTCATCCAGGTGTGCCGCCAGGCGCGACAATTCTTCGGCCACGTCGATGCGCACGCCGTACAAAGTCACTTCCTGGCGGATGCGTTCCAGCGCTTCTTCGCGCGAGGGTATGCCTGAGGCACCGTTTGGCTGGGCCAGCCCCAGCACTTCTTTCATGCGCTCGGTGGCCTTTTGCTGGAATTGGGCGATCGCTTGCGGAATAAGCGGGGTGATGCGCGCGACAATTTCTTCCATGTCGTGTACGCGTGCAAGCAGTACGGCCTGCAGCGCGGCGCCCTCGCGCGCTCGCGTATCGAGGAAGCTGTCCAGCGCCGCGACGATGGTGGCCTGAACCTCAGCCTGCAGCGTGTCCTGCGCGATCTCTGCTTCCTCGATGATGCCCGGCCAGCGCAGCAGTTCGTTTACGCTCAAGGCCTGCGCCTCGGGAAAGCGCTCGCGCACCTGCTGCTGCAACTGCTGCAAGGAGGCCAGGAGTTCCGCATTCAGGTTCTGGGAATTCGCGGCCGAACGTCGACCGAAGCTCAGCCGGCATTCGACCTTGCCGCGCGCCACACGCGCGATGATCGCTTCGCGCAGCATCGGTTCGAGGGCGCGCAAATCATCGTTGATCCGGAATTGCAAGTCGAGAAAGCGCGAGTTGACGCTCTTGAGTTCGACCGTAAGAGTGCCGGCCTGCGTCTCGCGTGTGACGACCGCGTAGCCGGTCATGCTGCAGATGGTCAAAGTGGGAATCCCTTGCTTTACAAAACAGCGATTTATCAACACAATCGCCCACAGACATCAGTTGGGGCGCCATGGCTACGCAAAACAACGCACCGTTGCCTGACGGACTGGAAATCGCCGGATATCGCATTGTAAAGAAGATTGCATCGGGCGGGTTCAGTATCGTTTATCTCGCCTACGACGAAGACGGGAACGCAGTCGCTATCAAGGAGTACCTGCCTAGCTCGCTGGCCTTGCGTCAGCCGGGCGAACTGGTGCCTGCTATCTCGGCGGAGAACCTGCCGGTGTTTCGCATCGGGCTCAAGTGTTTCTTCGAAGAGGGGAGGGCGCTGGCACGCATCGCCCATCCGAACGTTGTTTCGGTCATCAATTTCTTCCGCGCGCACGACACCGTTTACATGGTGATGGCCTACGAATCCGGCCGTTCGCTGCAGGACCATATCCTGCGCCGGCGCGAGAAGGGCGAACGTCCTCTGGTGTCGGAGCGCTTCATCCGCAAGATGTTCAACCAGGTGATGAACGGCTTGCGCGAAGTGCACGCGAACAAGCTGCTGCATCTGGATCTCAAGCCCGCGAATATCTACCTACGCATGGACGGCACACCGATCCTGCTCGATTTCGGTGCGGCGCGGCAGACGCTGAAGACCGACATGCCCAAGCTGCATCCAATGTACACGCCGGGCTTTGCGCCTCCCGAGCTGTACGCAAAGAACGGCAATCTCGGTCCCTGGACCGACATCTACAGCATCGGCGCCTCGATGTTCGCCTGCATGGTCGGCGCGCCGCCGCAGGCTGCGGACCAGCGCAAGACGCAGGATAAGATGGACGATCATTTCCGCAAGCTTGAAAGCATGTACTCGCGCGAGTTGCTGCAGGTGATCCGGTGGAGTCTGCGCCTAGACCCGCTGGAGCGTCCGCAGAGCGTGTTTGCCTTGCAGAAGGCGTTGCGCGAGCCGATTCCGGAAAAGCCGGAGCCGACTTTCCTCGAGCGCGTCTCGAACCGGCTGCGCGACCTGTTCGGGACTCGCAAGACTGGCGCAGGCGAAAACATCGCTGCGCATCCCAACACACGCTGAGGACAGGCGAGCATGCGTTTCTCCGTCTATCAGGAAAGCCACATCGGCGGCCGCCGCAACAACCAGGATCGCATGGGTTACAGCTTCACCCGCGATG
>DATBUE010000347.1:0-3337 GCA_036516375.1 Noviherbaspirillum sp.
TTGCGCCAGCGGCTGGGGCTGCATCGGGGCGGACTTAGCGCTTGCCGCTGGTCTGGGCGGCGAAGGTGACTTTTTCGAAGCCGGCCAGGCGCGCCGCTTCCAGCACGTTGATCACGCTCTGGTGGGCAGCGGTCTGGTCGGCGCTGATGATCACCACGGGGTCCTTGCGCGACTGGCCGCGGGCGTTGGCCGCATTGGTCAACTCGCGTGCGAGGTCTTGCGCACTGCGCGCCGCGACCTGGGAATTGTCGATCGCGTACTGCCCGCGCGCATCGACGGCAACGTTGATTTCCTGCGGCTGCTCGATCGCCTTTTCCGCATCCGCGGTCGGCAGCGTGATCTGCAACGCGGTGAACTTGCTGTAAGTGGTCGTGATCATCAGGAAGATCAGGATCACCAGCAGCACGTCGATGAAGGCGATCAGGTTGATCTCGGGGTGCTCACGCATCCTGCCCTTGCGGAAATCCATGATGCCGCCCTACTTCCGGTTGCCGTGCACGATATCGACGAACTTCACCGCCTGCTGTTCCATGTCGACGATGAAGGTGTCGACCAGAGCGCGGAAATGGCGGTAGAACACCAGGGTAGGCATCGCGATGGCCAGGCCGAATCCGGTGTTGTAGAGCGCGACCGAAATGCCGTGGGCCAGTTCGGCCGGGTTGGTGCCGGTGGCGTTCTGGGCGCCGAAGATTTCGATCATGCCGACGATGGTGCCGAACAGACCCATCAGGGGCGCAAGGGTGGCGATGGTGCCGAGCGTGGTCAGGAAACGCTCCAGTTCGTGCGCGGTGCCGCGCCCGGCTTCCTCGATCGATTCCTTCATCACGTCGCGCGGCGCGTTTACGTTGCGCAAGCCGGCAGCCAGTACGCGCCCGAGCGGGGAATTCTGTTCCAGGTTAGTAAGTACTTCGCCTCCCACCTTGCCGCTGCGATAAACGCGGATCACTTCGTCCAGCAGGCTCGGCGGCAGGATGCGCTTGCGCCGCAAGTAGAATACGCGCTCGAGAATCAGGGCCAGGGAAATGACGGAAGCAATCAGCAGGAAGTAGATGGGCCAGCCGGCGGCCTCGATGATGGCGAGCAAAACACAGCTCCTAGGTAGGGGAAAACGGGCGAAGAAACGGATGCAGAATGTAGCCTGTCACATCCTGTGCGGCAAGCGCCGCAGGCCGGGAATGCGGCCGATGTTTTTCACAGAGCTGTGGATAACTTTGTGGGCAAATGTTGGAAGGCATCAAAAGGGCCTTGATTTTAAACAAGTTTTTTCTTCCAGCAGGAAACACCGCATTAGCCTTTTCCCTTTTAAATCATAAGCTTACGAAGCTTTCCCACAGTTAGACATGAAATATTACAGACCGGTGACAAATTCCCGCCGCTGTGGACAGGTTTTCCCTGTGGAGAGCGCATGAATTCTCGCCTCGACGATGAACCCTCGGAAAGCAGTCCCAAAGTCCTCACTGTTACCGCACTGAACCAAGCAGTCGGACGCCTGCTCGAGCGCAGCTTTCCGCTGGCTTGGGTTGCCGGGGAAATATCGAATTTCACCCGCGCCGCGTCCGGCCATTGGTACTTCACACTCAAAGACGATGGCGCCCAGGTGCGCGCGGTAATGTTCCGTGGCCGTGCCCAGTACGCTGATTTCACCCCGCGCGAAGGCGACAAGGTCGAGGTGCGCGCCTTGGTGACCCTCTACGCGCCGCGCGGGGATTACCAGCTCAATGTGGAAGCGATCCGGCGTGCCGGCGTCGGCAACCTGTACGAAGCCTTCCTGCAACTGAAAGCCCGGCTGGAGCGCGAAGGCCTGTTCGATCCGGCCCGCAAGCGCCCCTTGGCCTTGTTCGCGCGCACCATCGGCATCGTGACCAGCCCGCAGGCCGCCGCCCTGCGCGACATCCTGACCACCTTGCGTCGCCGCGCGCCGCACGTGCAGGTGATCCTGTACCCGGCGCCAGTGCAGGGCAGCGGCGCGGCCGAAAAGATTGCCGCGGCGATCAATCTCGCCTCCGCGCGCGCCGAATGCGATGTGCTGCTGGTCTGCCGTGGTGGCGGCAGCATCGAGGACTTGTGGTCTTTCAACGAGGAAGTGGTGGCGCGCGCCATTGCAGCGTGCTCGATGCCGGTCATCTCCGGGGTTGGCCACGAAACCGATTTCACGATCGCCGACTTTGCCGCCGACTTGCGCGCACCGACGCCCACTGCCGCCGCCGAAATGGCCGCAGCCCCGCGCGAGCAATGGCTGGGCCTGCTCGATGACCACGCCGACGCCCTGCGCACGGCGATGAACCGCCTGCTCGGCGAACGCGGACAGCGCCTGGACTGGCTCGCCCGTGGGCTGGTCAGCCCTGCCGCTTACATCGCGCGCGCGCGCTTGCACCTGCGCGCATTGCAAGGAGGCCTTGCCCGCAATCTGCGTGCGCCGTTGCATGCCGCCAGCCTGCGGCTGGAACGACTGCAGGGGCGCTTGCAGCGGCAGCTTCCCGATACGGTCGCGGGGCGCACCCGCGTTGAAGACATGCAGCGCCGCTTGCACCAGGACATGCACGCACGACTACAGCAACAAAGGCAGACCCTTGCTGCGTTATCAAGTCAGCTCGCCCTGCTCGATCCGCAACGCACGCTGGAGCGCGGCTATGCGATCGTGCAGGACGACAAGGGACGCGTCGTGCGCGCTCCGCGTCAGATCAAGCCCGGCGCCAGCCTTACCGTACGAGTGGCTGAAGGCAGCGCGGAAGTGCTGATCGGCGGCGTGCAGGAGCGCCTGGAATAAGCCGCGCCGCATCAACTACAACGGCGAGATTCCCCGGCATCGGGAGGCGATTCCACTCCGTTTGCGCAGACGCAGGCCGCTGTTTTTTCGCCGCCTCCTGCCCTCTGCGCCACCTGCCCTTACGACGTACAATTGAGCCCTTTCAAAAACAACATCCCCCCAAACAAGGAAAGGACGCACGATGGAACACACCCTCCCGCCCCTGCCGTACGCGAAGGACGCGCTGCAGCCGCATATCTCCCAGGAGACACTCGAATACCACTACGGCAAGCACCATCAGGCCTACGTCACCAACCTGAACAACCTGATCAAGGGCACGGAATTCGAAAACGCCTCGCTGGAAGACATCATCAAGAAGTCCTCGGGCGGTGTATTCAACAACTCGGCCCAGGTCTGGAACCACACCTTCTTCTGGAACTGCATGTCGCCCAATGGCGGCGGCGCTCCGACCGGCGCCGTGGCCGACGCGATCAATGCCAAGTGGGGCTCCTTCGACAAGTTCAAGGAAGAATTCACCAAGTCTTGCGTGGGCAACTTCGGTTCCGGCTGGACCTGGCTGGTGAAGAAGCC
>DATBUE010000348.1:0-2183 GCA_036516375.1 Noviherbaspirillum sp.
CGCCGCCGCCTTCGCCGTCGCCTCGCTGTTGGCGCTGCTGGCCCTGGTCACGCTGTCACTGAAAACTTTCGTCGAATGGCGTGCCCGCGACACGCACCTGCAACCGCTTCATGAAGGACAGACAGCATGAGTATCGAAGTCAAACGGATCAACAAACGCTTCGGCAATTTCGTCGCGCTCGACGATGTATCGCTGGCCTTCCCGCAGGGTGAATTGACCGCGCTGCTCGGCCCTTCCGGTTGCGGCAAGACTACGCTGTTGCGCATCATCGCCGGGCTGGAGCAACCGGACGCAGGCCAGGTCTTCCTCGATGGCGAGGATGCCTCGGCCCATCATGTGCGCGAGCGCCAGGTCGGCTTCGTGTTCCAGCACTACGCACTGTTCAAGCACATGAGCGTGTTCGAGAACATCGCCTTCGGCCTGCGCGTCAAGCCGCGCAAGGAACGCCCGTCGGAAGCCGAGATCCGCAAGAAGGTCATGCAATTGCTGGAACTCGTGCAGCTCGACTGGCTGGCCGACCGCTATCCGCCGCAACTCTCCGGCGGCCAACGCCAACGCATTGCCTTGGCGCGTGCACTGGCGGTGGAGCCGCGCGTGCTGCTGCTGGACGAACCCTTCGGTGCGCTCGACGCCAAGGTGCGCAAGGAATTGCGCCGCTGGCTGCGCCGCCTGCACGATGAATTGCACGTGACCAGTATCTTCGTCACGCACGACCAAGAAGAAGCGCTCGAAGTGGCCGATCGCATCGTCTTGATGAACAAGGGCAAGGTCGAGCAGACCGGTGCGCCGGACGAGGTGTACAACCATCCGGCCTCGCCCTTCGTCTACGGCTTCCTCGGCAACGTGAACCTGTTCCACGGACGCGTGCATGAAGGCGTGCTGGATGCCGGCGGAATCGCGCTGGATGCGCCGGACCACGCACAGGCGCGCGATGTCGCCGGTGTTGGCTACGTGCGTCCGCACGAACTGGAAATCGAACGTCCCAGCGATGGCGCGCAAGGCATCCTGGTGAAGCTGCGCCGCGCGCATGCGATCGGCCCGCTGGCCCAGCTCGAACTGGAACGCGCCGACAATGCGCAAGCCATTGAAGCCGTGATCGCCAGCGAACGCTATGCCGCGCTGCAACTGGCCGAAGGCGAAACCCTGCTGGTGCGGCCCAAGCGCCTGCGCGTGTTCGTCGACGATGTGCAGGGAGTGCGCGCATGAACTTCCAGCAATTGCGCTCGGTGCGCGAAGCCGCGCGCCGTGGCTACAACCTGACCGAGGTGGCCAGCGTGCTGTTCACCTCGCAACCCGGCGTGAGCCGTCAGATTCGCGAACTGGAAGAGGAACTGGGTGTCGAGATTTTCGAGCGCAACGGCAAGCGCCTGACCGGCCTGACCGATCCCGGCAAGGGCATCCTGAAGATCATCGAGCGGCTGCTGCTGGAAGCGGAAAACCTGCGCCTGGCCAGCCGCGAATACAACGGCGAAAAGCGCGGCACGCTGGCCGTGGCCACCACCCATACCCAGGCACGTTATGCCCTGCCCCGCGTGGTGCAATCCTTCCGCACAGCCTTCCCGGAAGTGCGCATCGCCTTGCAGCAAAGCTCTCCGGAACACATCGCCGAGTGGGTCATCTCCGGCAAGGCCGATGTCGGCATCGCCACCGAAGGCCTGAGCCAGTTCGAGGACTTGGTGTCCTTTCCCTGCTACCGCTGGCACCACGTAATCGTGGCGCCGGAAGGCCATCCGCTGACGCGCAAGGAGCAGGTCTCGCTGCAGGAACTGGCCGCCTGGCCGCTGATTACGTATGACGTCGGCTTCACCGGACGCGGCCACATCGACGAAGCCTTCCAGGCCGAAAACCTCTCCACCGACATCGTGCTTACCGCGATGGATTCGGACGTGATCCAGCAGTACGTCACGCTGGGCCTCGGGGTCGGCATCGTGGCTTCCATGGCAGTAGAGCGCAATCTCGCGCCCGGTCTGCAGGCCATCGAAGCCTCGCACCTGTTCGCGCCGAACGTCACGCGCCTCGCCGTGCGGCGCGGGGCTTACCTGCGCTCGTATGTGTATGACTTCATCCTGCAGTTCGCGCCAGAACTGCGGCGCAGTGATATCGAAACGGCGCTCAACGGCTGATTTGCGTCTCAAACACTAAGTACCCCCGCAAAACAAATTGTGGATGTATGCGGCTTTGGC
>DATBUE010000349.1:0-4107 GCA_036516375.1 Noviherbaspirillum sp.
GCTTCGTCTCGTCCGCTCCCAAACCTTACGCCCCCATGCCACGCACCCTCTGGAAAGGCGCCATCAGCTTCGGCCTCCTGCATGCGCCCATTGGCCTGTACACCGCGGCGCGTGCCGAGGGTGTGGACTTCGACTGGCTGCATCGCGAAACCCTGCAACCGGTCGGCTACAAGCGCGTGGTCAAGGAGACCGGCGAGGAAGTCGAAAAAGACGACATCATCAAGGGCGTCAAATACGAAGGCGAGTACGTGGTGCTGTCGGACGAGGAAATCAAGGCGGCCAACGTGAAGGCGACGCATACCATCGATATCGTCGGCTTCACCGAAGCCGATGAAGTGAGCTTCCTGTTCTACGACAAGCCCTACTATCTCGCTCCGCAGAAAGGCGGCGAGAAGGTCTACATCCTCTTGCGCGAAGCCTTGCTGAAGACGCGCCGCGTCGGCGTCGCACTCGTGGTGCTGCACAACAAGCAGCACCTCGCAGCGCTCATCGCCACACCCCAAGCGCTGGTGCTCAATACCTTGCGCTGGGCCGACGAAGTCAACGACGGCAGCGACCTGGATTTGCCGCCGCAGGGCTTGAAGGCGGCGGCGGTCAAGCCGAAGGAAATCGAGATGGCGACCCAACTGATCGAGAGCATGACCGAGGGATGGGACCCGACCCAGTATCACGACACCTTCCGCGAAGACATCATGGCGCTCGTGAAGCAGAAGTACGACGCCGGCGAGGCGCACACGGTGTCGGATGTGAAGGTCGAGCCGCCGCAGGAAGACACCGATGAAGTGGACCTGACCGAGCTGCTGCGGCGCAGCCTGCAGGGAAGGACGCCCGCCAAAGCCAGGGACGACGGCAGCAAGAGGAAAGTGCCGCCACCGGCTGCACGCAAGAGTGCGGCGCGCACGCGCGCCTCCAAGCCGGCGCATTGATCGGCTGCGCGCAGCGACCGCCGCATCATGGCCAACCATCTCGCGACCTATCACGCCAAGCGCAATTTCAAGCTCACACCCGAGCCGCACGGCGAGATCGCGCCAGGCGCCGATGAATTGCGCTTCGTCGTGCAGAAACACCACGCGCGGCGCCTGCATTACGACTTCCGGCTGGAGATAGGCGGCACGCTGAAAAGCTGGGCCGTACCGAAGGGGCCCAGCCTGGACCCGGCCGACAAGCGACTGGCCGTGCATGTGGAAGACCATCCGCTCGATTACCTCGAATTCGAAGGCGATATTCCGCCACACCAGTACGGTGCCGGACATGTCGATGTCTGGGACATCGGCAGTTGGGAGCCGTTGGGCGATGCCGAGGCGGGCTATGAAGCCGGACGCCTGAAGTTCGTGCTGCACGGGGAAAAGCTGCAAGGAGTGTGGAAGCTGGTGCGCACCGGCATGCGCGGGCACTCGGACAAGGAGCAGTGGTTCCTGATCAAGGAAAAGGATGAATACGCGCGCAGCGCGGCGGAGTACGACATCACTGCGGCCTTGCCGGACAGCGTGTTGAGCGGCAAGGGCAGCAGGAAGCAGAAGACGACTCGCGCAAAAGTGGCGAGCGAAAAGCCGGCGACACGTAAGCCCGCCGTGAAGCAAAGCACGCCAGCGCCAAAGTCGGCCGCGAAGAAAACTGCGGCCGCATCCGAATCGGCGCCACGATTGAGTCACGCCAAGTCGGCTGCGCTACCGCAGCGTATTGCGCCGCAACTGGCCACGCTGGTCGACACTGTTCCTACCAGCGGCGACTGGCTGTACGAGATCAAGTACGACGGCTACCGGATGTTGGCGCGCATCGAGCACGGCAAGGCACAACTCTTCACGCGCGACGGCAACGACTGGACGCATCGATTGCCGGAACAGGTGCGCGCCATCGAGAAGCTGGCGCGCGAAGTCGGCATCGATACGGCCTGGCTTGACGGCGAGGTCGTCGTCCTCGATGACAAGGGCGCGCCCTCGTTCCACATGCTGCAGAACGCCTTCGATGGACAGCTCAGCGCCGAGATCGTCTACTTCCTGTTCGACCTGCCTTACCTGAACGGTTACGACCTGCGCAAGACGCCCTTGCGCGAGCGGCGCGCCGCGCTCGCGCATCTGCTCACCGACCATGAAGCGAACGTGTTGCGCTACTCGGCCGAACTCGATCGTCCGCCGCAGCAATTGCTGGACCGTGCCTGCGAACTGGCGCTGGAAGGCTTGATCGGCAAGCGCGCCGACGCGCCCTATGTCAGCACGCGCAGCCAGAGCTGGATCAAGCTCAAGTGCAGCTGGCGCCAGGAGATGGTGATCGTCGGATTTACTGAGCCGCAGGGCACGCGCAAATTCTTCGGAGCGCTGCTGCTGGCCGTGTACGGCGAAGACGGCAAGCTGCACTTTGCGGGCAAGGTCGGTAGCGGCTTCGACCGCGCCACCCTCGCGGATTTGCATCGCAAGATGCAGCCGCTGGAACAAGAGACCTGCCCGTTCCCCAAAAGACCTGCCGGCCTGCGCGGCGCACATTGGCTGCGGCCGAAACTGGTGGCCGAGATCGCCTTCTCCGAATGGACGCAGGATGGTTCGCTGCGCCACCCGGTGTTTCAGGGACTGCGCGTGGACAAGCCGGCTGCGCAGGTCAAACGCGAGGAGGCGCAGCACACCGTCCAGAATGCGGCACCGGAAAGCGCGCCGCGTCGCAAGCCTGCACGCAAGCCAGGCGACCCGGTCATCGAGGGCGTCAAGATCACCCACCCCGAGCGCGTGATCGATGCCGCCAGCGGTGCCACCAAGCTCGAGTTGGCGCACTACTACCAGCAGATCGCGTCGCTGATCCTGCCCTGGCTCGCGCAGCGCCCGGTCTATCTGCTGCGCGCGCCGGAAGGTGTGGGCGGCGAGCTGTTCTTCCAGAAGCACAACGCGCGCACGAGCATTCCCGGTGTGCGCAAGTTGGACATCCAGTTGATCTCCGGACGGGAGCCGCTGATGGCGATAGAAAGCGCCGAAGCCCTGGTCGGGGCGGCGCAGATGGGCGCGATCGAACTGCATACGCCGAACGTGATGGCCGACCGCGTGGACCGTCCGGATGCGATGGTGTTCGACCTCGACCCGGACGACGGTCTGCCCTGGAGCGCGATGCTGGAAGCGGCGCGCCTGACGCGCGTGGTGCTCGACGAGCTCGGCCTGTGCAGCTTCCTGAAGACCAGCGGCGGCAAGGGCTTGCACCTGGTGGTGCCGCTGACGCGCCGGCACGATTGGGATACCGTGCGCGACTTCTCGCAGGCAATTGCGCAGCATATAGCGCGCCTGCTGCCGCAGCGCTTCTCGGCCAAGATGGGCGCGCAGAACCGCGTCGGCAAGATCTTCATCGACTACCTGCGCAATGGCCGCTCGGCCAGCACGATTGCGCCCTATTCGGTGCGCGCGCGGCCACGGCTGCCGGTATCGGTTCCGCTTTCCTGGGACGAGCTGGATGAGCTCGACAGCTCCGCGCGCTGGACCATCGCCGACCTGCCGGAACTGCTGGCGCGCGCGCAGCAAGACCCGTGGGCCGAGTACTTCGATGCGCGCCAAACGATCACGGCGGCGATGAAACGCAAGATCGGAATGAAGTGACTACTTCACCAGCAGCGCCACCGCCGCCGCGAAGCTCAGGAAGGACAGCACGGTCGAGACCATGATGATGCGCGCGATGCGCTCGGTGTTGGCCGCGAAGCGTTCGGCCAGTAACGAGACATTGCTCGCACTCGGTAATGATGCGGTCAGCACCAGCACCGTATAGGCCAGCGCATCGAGCAGGCCGGCACGCACGGCCAGCGCACCTGCCCCCAGCACCAGCAGCGGGTGCAGGAACAGCTTGATCAGCGCTACCGGCAGGTAATCGGCCAGGCGCAGCGGCATGGCACCGGCATGCGGCCGGCGCGCCAGCACCGCGCCAATCGTGAACAAGGCCACCGGCGAGGCGGCGTTGGCCAGCAAACCAATGGTTTGGTCGAGCGGCCCAGGCAGCGCAAAACCGAGGGCCGAGGCCAGCATGCCCAGCGCAATCGCCCACGGCATCGGGTTGGCGGCCATGCTCTTCAAGGCATTCTTCAGCGCGGCACGCGGCCCGCCCGCGCTGGCTCCATCCATACGCGACAGTGCAATGCACAGC
>DATBUE010000350.1:0-3013 GCA_036516375.1 Noviherbaspirillum sp.
TGACGTCGGCGCCGGTATCTCATTGCCGGCAGAAGGGGAAGCCAAGCCGGCTACATGAGGCGTGGGTGATGAAATGCGATACGGAAGCATGTCTATCCTTTTGTGAGAAAGTCATTTTTGTCAGTAATGCGCTGACGAATCCATTTCTCGATCACTTCCGCGTCGCGCTGGTACGCAGGCTGCAATGATTTTTATGCGTCAATGGATCTGACACCCCTGTGTGGTTGAGAACAAAGAACAAGTTCCGTGGGGGAGCATGTCATTCGCATACGCATCGTTGGCGTGGAATCGCCCTTCACTGCGTGCCGAATGCGGGCAAGGAGGCAGGTTGAAGCCCGGCGCTCTCGCCGTTCAGATAAGGCAACCAGACGGTGAGCGTCGAATTCCGCCCTGCCTTGCCGATTGAAACGGCACCGCCATGCAACTGCGCCAGCCGTTGCAGGATCGCAAGCCTATTGCGTGCTGCCTCGCTCGTTTCAGGCTTGCTCGGCGAGGTCGACTGGTGCTGGACAGCTGTGGAGTCGTGAAAGACGCCGTCCATGACGGAAAGCGCAAGATAGGGCCCGGGCTTGACCGGGCCTCCCGCAGGGAAACGATTAGGTGGTTCCGGCGCTTCCATCCTGCACGCGCGCAGGGTCAGGACTGCGCCTGGTGGCGTCACGCTTGCAGCGTGCGCGAGCAGCTTGTCGAGGATTTGCCGGGTCTTGTCGCGATCCACCTGTACCGGCCCCAGGGCTTCGAGTTCGAGTCGCAGGTGTATGCCCTGAGCCAGCGCCTGCTGCCTGAAGGGTTTGAGCGCGCCCTGCAGGAGCTGCTGCAGGTCTACCGCTTCGAGGTTCAAGGCTGCCTCGCCTGCCTCGGCATGCGACAGATCCAGCAAGTCGCCGATCTGCGCCTGCAAGGCACGCGCGCAGTTCAGGATCGCATCTGCTGCCTGGCGCTGTCGCGATTCGAGGGTGCCCAGTGCGCCGCTTTCCAAGGCATTCGACGCGTCGATGATGGCGCGCAGGGCCGCGTGCATTTGCTGCCTCATGCGTTCGACATCTTGTGCCTGTGCTGGCGCCGTGGATCCGGTGCCAGCCGAGTGCGTCGCCTCGTCGCGTGTTTGTGCTTCCAGCCGCGCCGTGTGGCGCGCCAGGCGCGCATTGAGCTCATTGACCTGCCGCTCGCGCGCCTGCAGTTCGGCATTGACGGTAACTGCTTGTTCGTAGGTCGAGACCAGCAAATCCAGCATCTGTTGCGGATGTGCGTGCAACAGGTAGCGCTGCCCGCCGAGGAAGAGCGACATCCTCTCCCGCTCTCCGGGCACCGCATCGAGGGGGGCGCCTTCCAGTGCGCGCTGCTCGCTGCGGCGCCGGCGGCTGTCGAGGATGTCATGTATGCGCTGCAGCAGGTACTCGCGCGCATAGGGTTTGCGGATGAAATTGTCAGCCCCCGCTTCCAGGCCGCGCACGATGTCGGAGGCATCGGTCAGCGAGGTCACCAGCACCACGGGAATCGCTGCCGTCGCGGCATCCTGCTTGATGGCGGAGCACAGTGCATAGCCATCCATCTCCGGCATCAGGATGTCCGACAGCACCAGTGCCGGCGGATGGCGCCGGATCGCCTCGAGTGCCTGGCGTCCGTCGTCGGCCACACGCACGTGGTAACCGTGGCGCACCAGCAGCGCACGCAGGCTTTCGGCCTGCGTCGGGCTGTCTTCGACAATCAGGATTTCAGGTATGCCGGAGGCGGTTTCGTGCCTGTGCTGCATCGACGACTCCCAGTACTGTCATTCGGGTAAGACCATCGATGCCGCGGGTAGTTCTTGAATGCAGCTTTTGGGTACGGTGTGAAGGGAACAGTAGCCGGCTGCAGCCATGCTGGCGTGAGGGCGATTACGGCAGAACGAACTCCTCGCTGTCGGCACTGCGCGACTGCAGCGTGCGCAATGCGTACTGGTGCAGAGCCACATCGGCCGGCTCCACCGGCTCCCAGCGCGGCACGCGCACCTTGTCCCCGCCTTCATCCACGGCCACGAAAACCACCACGCACTGCGCGGTCTTCTTGCGCGTTCCGGTGCGCGCATCGGTGGCCGAGACTTCGATCCCGATGTGCATGCTTGAACTGCCGGTATAGATGACTGCTGCCTTCACCTCGACGATCTGGCCGATGAAGATCGGCTTGTAGAAGCGGATGCCGCCGATGTAGGCCGTGACGCAGTAGTAGCCGCTCCAGCCGACCGCACAGGCGTAGCCGGCCTGGTCGATCCATTTCATCACCGCTCCGCCGTGTACCTTGCCGCCGAAATTGACGTCGGTAGGCTGCGCCAGGAAGCGCAGGGTGATGGACCGGTTGTCCGCGCGTTCATTGTGCTGGTCTTGATCGCTGCGCTTGTCGTTCATGTTCTCCTCCCTTGAAATGGCAGATCTGATTGATCCGCACTATTTCATAAACGCAAGAGACATGCCACTGCGCCGTTCGAAATATGTCGCGCCCGCGCTTCGTTACCGACAGCCAGACGCCCTGCGGCGCCCGGCTCGCCCGCCTGAAGCGCTGCCTACCGGATGGCAGGCGGGCCGGGTCAGTTGAACGTTTTTCCCTCAGCCGCAAGGCGAACCAGCAGGCCGGCCGGCTTCCACGCCTCGCCGTGGCGCCCTTGTGCATACCTTCCCATGGCGGCCAGCACCGCTGGCAATCCAAGCCTATCCGCGTAAAACATCGGCCCACCGCGATGCAGCGGAAAGCCGTAGCCGCTCAGGTAGACCATGTCGATGTCGGATGCGCGCTGCGCAATTCCCTCTTCCAGGATGCGCGCCCCCTCGTTGACCAGGGCGAACACCAGGCGCTCGACGATCTCGGCGTCGGCGATCTCGCGCCGCGCGATGCCCATCTCGACTGAATGGCGCGCGATCATGTCGTTGACCAACTGCGAAGGATGAGGCGTGCGCTCGCCCGGCTTGTAGTCATACCAGCCGGCGCCGGTCTTCTGGCCGAAGCGGCGCATCTCGCACAGCAGATCCGCGGTTTTCGA
>DATBUE010000351.1:0-4715 GCA_036516375.1 Noviherbaspirillum sp.
CGGATGCGGCTGTACAGCAGCTTGAGCACGTTGTTCGCATCGGCTCGGAAGCCTTCCGGGTCGGCTGCGAGGTTCGGCGCCGTGTTCCAGCGTCGCGCGAATTTTTCGTAGGCGGCGGCGATGGTCTTCATCTCGTCCTGGTAGATCTGGCCCGCGCAGGCGGGAACCCAGCTCCACCGCCCGTAGCACCTCATAAGGCCCGATTCACTTCCAGCGCCCGCGACAACGAATGACAACCCATCTCTTTCGCCCGCCCGCCTACAACAAGCCCAACTCCAGCTTCACTGCATCGCTCATGCATTCCCTTCCCCACGGCGGTTCCCACACCAGTTCCACGTCGGCCGATTTCACACCTTCCACCCCGAGCACGGTTTCCTTCACCACTTGCGGGAAGGTGCCGGCCACCGGGCAAGCGGGAGCAGTCAACGTCATTTCGATGTAGACATTGGCGTCCTCGTCGATATCGAGCACGTAGATCAGCCCCAGGTCGAGGATGTTGACGTGGATTTCGGGGTCGTAGACGGTGCGCAGTGCGGCGACGATCTGTTCGCGCAGCGCATCCTGCGCGTCGCGCGGTTCGGCCAGAGCGCTGGCGACATCGACGTTCGGGTTCATATGCTTTCCTTATCAATCAGGCGCAGCGCTGTTTACTCGGTGCTGACGTTGCCGCCATCCTTCAGTGCAGCCTGGAAGGTGTGCCAGGGCAGCGTCGCGCACTTCACGCGCGCGGGAAACTCGCGCACGCCGGACAGTGCTTCCAGCTTGCCCAGCTCCGGGTCTTCGCCATCGGATTCCGGATGGTCATGGGTAACCAGATCGTGGAAGCGTTCGAACAGGTGACCCGCGTCTTCGATGCGCATGCCGCGCAATGCATCGGTCATTAGCGAAGCCGAGGCGGTGGAGATTGCACAGCCCTGGCCTTCGAAGCGCGCCTCGCGGATCACCTCGTCCTCCACCATCAAATAGACCGTCAACTGGTCGCCGCACAGGCGGTTGTGGCCATGCGCAACGCAATTCGCTTCCGGCAACGCGCCAAAGTTGTGCGGCTTCTTGTAGTGATCGAAGATCACTTCCTGGTAGAGATCGCGCAGCTCGCTCATGCAAACATCTCCCTGACGTGGCGCAAGCCTTCGAACAGCGCATCGACTTCCTCGCGCGTGTTGTACAGCGCGAACGAGGCACGCGCGGTTCCGGCAAGGCCGAAGCGTTGCATGATCGGCATCGCGCAGTGGTGACCGGCGCGAATGGCGATGCCGCGATGGTCGAGGATGGTGCCGATGTCGTGCGGGTGCACGCCAGCCAGCGTGAATGAAAGGATGCTGGCCTTGCAGCGCGCGGTGCCGATCACCTTCAGGCCTTCGATCTCGCCAGCGAGCTGGTGGGCATGACTCAGCAGGTCGTGCTCGTGGCTGGCGATGGCATCGATCCCGATGTCGCTCACATAGTCCAGCGCCGCTGCCAGGCCGATGGCACCGGCGATGTTCGGTGTGCCGGCCTCGAATTTGTAGGGCAACTCGTTGTATTCAGTGTGACCGAAGGTGACCGAGCGAATCATGTCGCCGCCTGTCTGGTAAGGCGGCATGGATTCCAGCAATTCCTCGCGGCCGTACAGCACGCCGATGCCGGTGGGGCCGTAGATCTTGTGGCCGGAGAAAGCGTAGAAGTCGCAATCGAGTGCACGCACGTCCACGCGCAGGTGCGAAATCGCCTGTGCTCCGTCGAGCAGCACCGGCACCTTGTGGGCGTGGGCGAGCTCGATGATCTTGCGTACCGGCGTGATCGAGCCCAGCGCATTGGACAGATGCGTCAGCGCGACCATGCGCGTGTTCGGGCCGATCAAGCGCGCGAACATGTCCAGATCCAGTTCACCGGCTTCATTGACTGGCGCCACGCGCAGCTCGGCGCCGGTCTGGGCGCAGGCCATCTGCCAGGGCACGATGTTGGAGTGGTGTTCCATCGCGCTGACGATCACGTTGTCGTCCGGTCCCAGCCGGGTGCGCGTGTGGCTTTGCGCAACCAGGTTGATGGCTTCGGTGGTGCCGCGCACGAAGATGATTTCGCGCGTCGATGCGGCGTTGATGAAGCGGCGCACGGTTTCGCGTGCGGCTTCGTAGTCGTCGGTCGCGCGCTGGCTCAGCGCATGCACGCCACGATGCACGTTGGCGTTGGTGTGCTGGTAGTAGGCCAACTCGGCGTCCAGCACAGCCTGCGGCTTCTGCGTGGTGGCGGCGTTGTCCAGGTAGACCAGCGGCCTGCCGTTCACGTGCTGCCCCAGCAGCGGAAAGTCTTCGCGCCAGGCTTGCACATTGTTTTGCGCGCGCGGCGGGCGCAGGTTGTCGAGTTCCATTTTCATCATCGTCCTCCGTTTGCTTCCATGCCAGCCGGCAGGCGGGCAAGCAGGATGTCTTCCAAGTGGCGGCGCAGTGCATCGAGCCGGATGCGGCTGACCACGTCGTGCACGAAGGCATGCACCAGCATTGCGCGCGCTGCCGCTTCATCGATGCCGCGTGCGCGCAGGTAGAACAGTTGCTGCGCATCGAGCTGGCCGACGGTGGCGCCGTGGTTGCATTTGACGTCGTCGGCGTAGATTTCCAGTTCCGGCTTGGCATCGATTTCCGCTTCGCGCGAGAGCAGCAGGTTGTGGTTGCTCTGCGAGGCGTCGGTCTTCATCGCGCCGGGACGCACGATCACCTTGCCGTTGAAGACGGCGTGCGCGCGGCCGTCGAGCACGCCGCGATAGTTCTCGCGGCTGGTGCCGTGCGGAAGACGGTGGTCGACGCAGGTGTGGTGATCGACATGTTGGTCATGGCCGGCCAGGTACAGGCCGTCGAGCGCGGCTTCGCAGCCGGTGCCGTCGAAGCGCGCCAGGATGTCATGCCGTGCCAGCGCTGCGCCGAGCGAGATCGAATGCGAGGCGAAGCGGCTGTCGCGCTGCTGGAAGGCGCCGAGGCGAGCGACATGGAAGGCGTGCTGGCCTTCCTGCTGCAGCTTGGTGTGCGCGATTTCCGCGCCTTCCTCGGCAAAGATGCGCGTGACCGTGCTGGTGAAGTAGGGCAGGCCGTCGATGCCGATGTAGTGCTCGACGATGCTGGCGCGTGCGCCGCGCTCGGCCACGATCAGGTTGCGCAGGTAGTGCGCGTTGCCGGCGCCGGTGGCGATGAACAGCAGGTGCACCGGCTGCTCCAGCACTGTGCCGCGTGCCAGGTGCAGGTAGGCGCCGTCGCGCATGAAGGCGGTGTTCAGCGCGGCGAAGGCATCCTCGGCTTCGTCGGCGTTCTCGGCCAGGTACGGTTCAACCTGATCCGGCGCCGCTTCCAGCGCATCGGCAAGGCTGGCCAGGCGGAGGCCGGATCCGGGAGCCGGCGTGGAAAGGCGCGGCTGGTAGCGGCCGTTATGAAACACCATCAGGTGCGCATCGAGTTCGATTCCCGCACGACGGCGTGCGATCGCGAGAGCCAGTTCCGGATTCGGCAGATCGTTTCCGGCTGCGGAGAAAGCATGACGTTCGAAGCCTTGGGTGCTGGTGTATTTCCAGTCCTCGTCGCGCCGTGTTGGAAAGCCACGTTCGGCAAAGCCAGCCAGCGCGTTGCGGCGGGCGCTTGCCAGCCATGGCAGGTGCGCGCCGGGCAGGGCGTGCGCTACGCGAGCGTAGTCTGCAAGGTAATGTTCGCGCGCGCTGTTCATTGCACGACTCCTATATGGCGCGGTTGACTACCGCTTTCGTTCGCCTGCGTGTCGAGCCAGCCGTACCCGCGTTCTTCCAGCTCCAGCGCCAGCTCTCGTCCGCCGCTCTTGACGATGCGGCCCTGCGACAGCACGTGCACGTAATCCGGCACCACGTAATCGAGAAGGCGCTGGTAATGGGTCACCAGCACCATCGCACGGTCCGGACTGCGTAGCGCATTGATGCCGCGCGCGACCAGTTGCAGCGCATCGATGTCGAGCCCGGAATCGGTTTCGTCGAGCAGGCACAGCGAGGGTTCCAGCAACGCCATCTGCAGGATCTCGTTGCGCTTCTTCTCTCCGCCGGAGAAGCCTTCGTTCACCGCGCGGTAGATCAGCGCTTCCGGCATTTCCATTTCGCGGATCTTGGCCTTCAACAGCTTCAGGAAATCCATCGCATCCAGCTCCGGCTGGCCGCGGTAGCGGCGCACATTGTTCAGCGCGGCCTTCAGCAATTGCACGTTCGATACGCCCGGGATTTCGACCGGGTACTGGAACGCGAGGAAGATGCCCATGCGTGCGCGCTCCTCGGGACTGATCGACAGCAGATCCTGGCCTTGATAGCTGACGCTGCCGCCGGTGACGACGTAGCTGTCGCGCCCGGCCAGTACCTGCGCCAGCGTGCTCTTGCCCGAACCGTTCGGGCCCATGATGGCGTGGACTTCGCCGGCTTTCACTTCGAGGTCGAGACCGCGCAGGATGGGGGTGTTGTTGACGGAGGCTTGGAGGTTTTTGATGGTCAGCATTTCAAGGTCCTGTTCAATTCATTCGTAGTGCAGCGTGTGGATATGGCACCGTCGGGTTCCCTCCCCCTTGTAGGGGGAGGGTTAGGGAGGGGGTGTGAAGGTTGCACTGCGTAGCCGTGTTTTTGACCTCACTACCCCCACCCTAACCCTCCACCTCGCAGCAAGCATGCTGCTCGGATTCGGACGGCGCAAAGCATGCTTTGCGAAACCCCATCCTCATCCCCCTGAAAGGGGGAGGGGATTCGG
>DATBUE010000352.1:0-4073 GCA_036516375.1 Noviherbaspirillum sp.
CGGCTACATTGTGTTCGTGTTCTGGGTCTTCCGCGGACGTGTACAGCACGGTGAGGGCTATCACTGAGGCTGTTGTCCGGAGGCGACGTTCCAACCCGCTTTCCCCCTCCTGATCCGCGGCGTCCGTCGTGGCGTTGTCTCGTTCGCCGTTTTCTTGCATTCCCGTAAATCCAAGGCATCCATCCTTCGGCAGGAATTTTTTTGCTGGAAATGTTTCCGCACGGCATTATCATGAATAAGATGACCAACTAGTTGCCAATAGTTACACTCCGGGGCACGCTCAATTCTTTCCTGTACGTACATCTCACTCCACCGCCGCAGTTCACTCATGAAAAACGCTGGTTTTACCTTGATCGAATTACTGGTTGCCGTAGCCATCATCGGCATCCTCGCGGCCATCGCATTACCGTCCTACACCCAATATGTGCAGCGCAGCCGTATCGCGGAAGCAACAGGTGAATTGTCGATAGCAAGGGTGAGGCTGGAGCAGTTTTACCAGGACAACAGACACTACGGATCCACGGACAGCACCTGCGGTAATGGCATCGGCACAGCCAGCATGCAGTTCTTCGACCTCTCATGCAGATGGGGCGACACCAACAACAACCAGAGCTTCGTGATCACCGCCACCGGCAAGGGTGCAATGGATGGTTTCAGCTTCACCCTCGACGACGACAACGCGAGGCAGACGACCGCATTTCCAGGCGACAACGGCGTCCCGCGCGCGTGCTGGATTTCGAGAGCGGGCGAAACATGCTGAGCTGCGGCTATCGCGATCTCTGCCGGCATGCCAGTGCCGGCGTGACCTTGATCGAAGCGATGGTAGTGATCGCGATCCTTGCAGTAGTGACTGCGCTGGCCGCCCCCAGCTTCAGCACGATGATCATGAACAACCGCGTGCGCACCGCAGCCGATGGAATCATGGCCGGCCTGCAACTGGCGCGTGCCGAAGCCATCCGTCGCAACAGCAACGTCTCGTTCACGCTCACACCCGGCGCCGGTTGGACCGTCGCCTCCGTTCTGCCCGCTGCGACGATCCAAACGCGGTCGGCTAACGAAGGCGGCACTGGACTGCAGGTGGCGAGCCTGAACAACCAGAACAGCGTTGCCTTCACCTCCACCGGCACCGCCGCGAGCTACGACCCGGCCAACACGCTGACGCGGGTAACGATACAACCGGCGGCCGGAGTGAGCGGGGACAGCCTGCGCATCACCATCTTCGCTGGCGGCCAGATCCGTCTGTGCAACATGGCGATCACGACCGAAAACGATCCGAGGAGGTGCTGAACCTTGCCCGCTCACGTCGCACTTCCCGCTCCGAACCGCGCCAGCCAAGGCGGCATGATGCTGATCGAAGCCCTGATCGCGGTCCTGATTTTTTCCTTCGGTATCCTGGGTCTGATCGCACTGCAAGCCAATGCGATCAAGCTTAGTACCGATGCGCGCTATCGCACCGATGCCGCGCTGCTGGCCAACCAGTTGATCGCGCGCCTGAGCGTCGCCGCGGCAACCGATGCCGCCAGCTACGCCCATCGCGCAAGCGGCGATACGCCTTGTGCACCGAGCGGCACGGAGTCCACCGCCGCCCCAGTGACCGCATGGCTGAGCGAAGTCGAAAACACGCTTCCCGGCGCGGCCAAGACCAAGCAGCAGGTGAAGGTCGATATGGCCAATAACGTCGTGGTCGTCACCCTCTGCTGGGAACCCAACAACGGCAGCCAGCACCGGCACACCGTCACCACCCAGATGCAGTGGCAATAGCGATGACACCCGAACTCATCCCGCCCCAGGCGCCGCCGCACCGGCAGCGCGGCCTTTCCCTGATAGACCTGATGGTCGGCCTCGCGGTCGGCCTGATCGTGACTCTGGTCGTGCTGAGCGCGCTCGGCACCATGTCGATGCAACGGCGCACCGCGGTGTCCGGCGACGACGCCAAGGAAAGCGGCCAGGCGGCGCTGTCGCTGATCGAGCGCGCCGCCAAGTTCGCCGGCACCGGCCTGCTCTACAACGGCCGGTTGATGTGCACCACGATCAACGCCTACCGCGACGGCACCATCATTGCCGACAACGCCCTCTTCGCCCCCTTGCTGATCACCGACGGCGGCAGCACCGGCTCCGATTCGCTGACCTTCGCCTACGCCAACGCACATGGCGGCAGCGGCGTCGTCCATCTGGTCAACGACATGCCCAATGCATCTTCTAACTATGTCGTCGACCATCATGGCAACTTGGCAGAAGACGACCTTGCATTAATCGGCGTCCCCGGCAGCGAAAAACCTTGCACGCTGTTTCAAGTCACAAAAATCACACCGGAAGTAGGCGGTGCGAATGGCGGGGGCACGGCGCCAAGTTGCTCGAAAATTGTTCACAACCCGTCAAGCTCATATAACCCGCCGAACTACAACGGCTTCGCCGTCAAGCCGCGTTACGGCATGGTTCCTTCGGCCAACGTCACCGGCCCCGCTGTCATCACCCGCTTGGGCCAGTTCAGCAACCAGACCTACAGCGTGCAGTGCAACTCGTTGGTCGTGCATGACGCCCATGTCACACCGACCTGCACCGCCGCACCACTGTCCTTCGCCAATGCCACGCCGCTGGTCGGCAACGTCGTGCAGATCAAGGCGCAGTACGGTGTAACCGACAGCGCCGCCAGCGACGTGGTCACGAGGTGGGTGAACGCCACCGGAAGTTGGGCTGCCCCCGCCGCTGCCGACATCCCCCGCATCAAGGCCATCCGCATCGCGGTCGTCGCACGCGCGAGCGAACCGGGTGTGGGCATCGTCACCACCGCGTGCAGGAACGCCGCCAACGTCAGCAACACTGGCCCCTGCTCGTTCCACGACGCCGACGCGCCAGTGATCGACCTGTCCGGCGTGCCCGTGCCCGCCGGCCGCACTTGGCAGAACTACCGCTACCGCGTCTTCCACGGCGTCATACCTTTGAGGACCGTGCTATGGAATTACTGATGCCACGCCCGGCATTCAAGCCCGTGCGGCGCCAGGGCGGCCTGGTCCTGTTCGTGACATTGATCGTGCTGATCGCAGTCACCCTGGGCACCATCGCCATCGTGCGCTCGATGGATACCAGCAACGTCATCTCCGGCAACTTCGCCTTTAAGCAAGCCGCGATGCAGGCTTCCGACCGCGCCATTACCGACGCCCTCAACAACCTGCCCACCATCGTCGCTGCCGCCGGTGGCAACACCAACGTCGCCAGCCGCTACTACAGCACCCGCCAGGCCCCCATCGACACATTGGGCATACCCACGGTCGTGAACTGGGCCAGCGTCGACTGCCGCGACGAAGACAACAACGCCTGCGACCCCGCGGTCGACAACGGCAGGTACCGCATCCAGTACGTGATCGAACGCCAGTGCGCCGCCAATCCGGATCTGGCGGACATGGCCGACATCAAGGCCAAATGCGACTACGAAGTCGTGCAGGCCACACCACCGGAAGCCATCGCGGTGCGCTACCGCGTGATCGTGCGCGTGCAAGGTCCGCGCAACGCCACCGGCATGTACGAAGTCATGCTCAGCGGCCCGGCCGCCTGATTATTCAACTGGAGTTGCCATGCGCGCATTACGCATTCCCCGCTTGTCGTCCCTCGCGGCCATCGCCCTGCTCGCGCTCGTGCCGACGCTCTTTGCAAGCGCAGCCGAGACCGATATTTCGGACGTGCCGATGGCGGTAAAGAACAACGTGCCGCCCAACTTCATGTACATGGTGGACAACTCCGGTTCGATGAACAATATCCTGCCGGAGGCGCCCTATTCGGCGTCGACGACGTATTGGACCTGCCCCAGCGACAAGGTCGCCACTGGCGGGTTCAGCAATCCCGCTGTTCCCAGCAATACAAGTTACGACCTCTGGTTTGAGAATTCCAAGGCGCGTTTCAGCGCCGACGGGGGACGGACGAACTACACATTCGGCACCGACGAGAACCAGCGCTGCTTCGAGCCGAACTCGTACTACCGATTCCGGCTCTACGCGGATTCACACTGTGGCCGGGGATGCAAGGCGCCTGGGAATTATGGTGGGACGGTGTACAGCGGGAATTACCTTAACTGGTAT
>DATBUE010000353.1:0-2244 GCA_036516375.1 Noviherbaspirillum sp.
GTGCTCTGCACGCATGGAGCGGTAGCAAGACAAGACTCAAAAAGCGGCCCCTGCCCCTTGCCCCGCAAGCGGACACAGCCGAATTGAAAAGTGAGAAAACTATGCAATGGGAAGTAGTGATCGGCCTGGAAACGCATGCCCAACTCTCCACCGAATCGAAGATTTTCAGCGGTGCCTCGACCCGCTTCGGCGCTGAGCCGAACACTCAGGCTTCGCCGGTCGACCTGGCCTTGCCCGGCGTGCTGCCGGTGCTGAACAAGGGCGCGGTCGAACGCGCGATCCAGTTCGGCCTGGCCATCGGTGCCACCGTCGCTCGGCGCTCGATCTTCGCGCGCAAGAATTACTTCTATCCCGATCTGCCCAAGGGTTACCAGATCAGCCAGTACGAAATTCCGGTGGTCCAGGGCGGCACGATTTCCTTCGTGCTGGAGAAGGATGGCAAGGCCGAGATGCGTACCGTGCAACTGACGCGCGCGCACCTGGAAGAAGACGCCGGCAAGTCGCTGCATGAGGATTACCACGGCATGAGCGGCATCGATCTGAACCGCGCCGGCACGCCGCTCCTGGAAATCGTGACCGAGCCCGACATGCGCAGCGCTGCCGAAGCGGTGGCCTACGCCAAGGCGCTGCACGCGCTGGTAATGTGGCTGGGCATTTGCGACGGCAACATGCAGGAAGGCTCGTTTCGCTGCGATGCCAATGTTTCGGTGCGTCCACTCGGCCAGAAGGAATACGGCACGCGCTGCGAGATCAAGAACCTGAACTCCTTCCGCTTCCTGGAAGAGGCAATCAACTACGAAGTACGGCGCCAGATCGAACTGATCGAGGATGGCGGCACCGTGGTGCAGGAAACCCGGCTGTACGATCCGGATCGCAAGGAAACGCGCTCGATGCGCAGCAAGGAAGACGCGCAGGATTACCGCTACTTCCCCGACCCCGATCTGCCGCCGCTGGTGATCGCGCAGGAGTGGATCGAACGCGTGAAGGCGGCGATGCCGGAATTGCCGGGCGCGATGCGCGAGCGCTTCGTGCGCGACTACGCGCTTCCCGAATACGACGCTGCGGTGCTGACGCAGTCGAAGGCGATGGCGTCCTACTTCGAAGCGGTGGTGGCCAAGGCGGGACGTGAGCAAGCCAAGCCCGCCGCCAACTGGTTGATGGGCGACGTGTCGTCCACACTGAACCGCGAAGGTGTGGAGATTGCTGCAGCGCCGGTGAAGGCCGAGCAGCTCGCCTTGCTGCTGCAGCGCATCGCCGACGGCACGATCTCGAACAAGATCGCCAAGGAGGTGTTCGCGGCGATGTGGGAAGCGCCGTCCGACGACCCGGCTCTGGCCGACAAGGTCATCGACGCCAAGGGCTTGAAGCAGATTTCGGATACCGGCGCGCTGGAAAAGATCGTCGATGAAGTGCTGGCCGCAAACGCCAAGTCGGTCGAGGAATACCGCGCGGGCAAGGAAAAGGCGTTCAACGCACTCATCGGCCAGGCGATGAAGGCGACCAAGGGCAAGGCCAATCCGGCGCAATTGACCGAGCTGTTGAAGACGAAACTCGCAGGCTGACTCTCATAAACACCCTCGCCCCGGGCGCTGTGGCGTGCAGCATCGCTGCCGCAGCGCCTCATCCCTTCCCGCGCTTACTCTTTCCTGTTTTCCCGCTTCCCCTTCGCCGCGCCCTGCTTCGGCGCATCCGGCTTTTCCTTCGCCTGCGCCAGCAATGAGGGACAGGGGCTGGGTTCGTCCGGCCCCGGATTGACGAGAGCCAGCAACGCCGCCAGCGGCGAGGCCACTGCGCCGAGCGCTGCGGCGGCCCCGGCCTTCATCCCGATCACGCCCTTGTCGACACCGACGTCGGGCTTCTTGAAGGTTCCACGCACGTACAGCGGCGAGCGCAGCGAGAAAATCCGCACGCCCTTCGATTCCGGATGGATCACCAAACCGAGCCGCTCGCTGCCGAGACCGATCTTTCCGTCCACGCCGATGATCGCGTCCTGGGTATCGACCACGAAGGTGCGCACCTGCATCACACCATCGTCGACCGCGAAATCGCTGGCCAGGCAATTCAGCTGCACCTGATGGTCGCCGAACAATTGCGTCACCACCACGGCCCCGACGTTCAAGCCCATCGCTTCCAGGATGAACTTGCTGATCGAGCCTTCGCTGATGAAGGCCTTCAATTCGCCATCGGCCGAATCGGCTAGCGCATGCAAGGAATTTCCGGCGCCGCTCAAGGCACCGTTGACAT
>DATBUE010000354.1:0-2676 GCA_036516375.1 Noviherbaspirillum sp.
CTAGCCGAAACGCAAGTCGGCGACGAAGGGATTGCTGCGGCGTTCCTCGCCGAAGCTGGACATCGGCCCGTGGCCGGGAATGAAGCGCACGTCGTCGCCGAGCGGCCACAGTTTGTCGCGGATGGAGGCGATCAGCGTCGCATGGTCACCGCGCGGGAAATCGGTGCGGCCGATGGAGCCACGAAACAGCACATCGCCGACCCAAGCCAGGCGGGTCTCATCATGAAAGAACACGACATGGCCCGGCGTGTGTCCGGGGCAATGCAGCACTTTCAGGGTCTGCGCGCCGAATTGCACGGTGTCGCCTTGCTCCAACCAGCGATCGGGCTCGAAGGCCTGTGCCGCCGGAAACCCCGCGCGCTGGCAAGACTCGGGCAAGCGCTCTATCCAGAACACATCCTCGCGCTGCGGCCCTTCGATCGGCACGCCGAATTCGCGCCGCACCAGCTCGGCGCCGGCGCAGTGATCCATATGGCCGTGCGTGAGGAAAACCTTTTCCAGCGTCACACCCAGTTCTTCCAGCGCTGCACGCAGGCGCGGCACTTCACCGCCCGGATCGACCAGCGCTGCACGCTGCGTCTGCTCGCACACCAGGATGCTGCAATTCTGTTGATACGGTGTGACGGGAACGATGGCGCACTTCATGGTCAGAGGAGATAGGGGAGCGGCGGCGAGCATAGCACGCAGCATTGCGTCGGCAGGGACTGCGGCGCGTGTCTCGATGCGCCCTGCTTGCCCCGCTCCGGATACCCGGTTTTGCGAAGGAGGCTTACATGACCCCATCCACCCTGGCCGAGCTGCAACAGCGCTGGTACGCCCTGAACGACCTGGCCGGCGAGGTCAACAACGACGAGCGGCGCCTGAGTACGGCTCTCGATCACGACGACCCGCTGATGCGGCATGCGCGAGCCTGCGGCGTGCGACCGGTGACGCCGTTGACGGTCGGCACCTTGCTGGCCGAGATCCTGAGCGAGCTCGACGGCATCGAACTGGCGATTGAAAGCGTGCGGCGCGAATTGCACCCCGGCGAGGACCAGCCGGATCCGCTGGCGGGATGGCGGCCGCGCCGCGCGCGCGACCCGCGTTTGGTGACCGGCAACGCCGGTTCACACTGAACCCGCGAACCCGTAGCGGCAGGCGTGCCACGGTGCGAGGCGGAGTTACAATCCGGCATCTCCTGCCTTGCCCCTGCAGTCATGGCCCGCCTGAAACTTGAATTCCCGGAAGACCAGTACTACTTCTTCACCCAACTGACCGTACGCGTCACCGACATCAACGCCGCCAACCACCTTGGCAACGATTCGATGATCTCGATGATTTCCGAGGCGCGTGCCCGCTTCCTGTACGAGTTCGGGATCGAGGAAACCCAGGCCGACGGCTGCGGCATCATCGTCACCGACCTGATGACGACCTATCGCAGCGAAGCCTATGCACGCGACAAGCTGCTGTTCGAAGTCGGCGTGATGGACTTCAACAAGTACGGCGGCGACATCATTTTCCGCATCACGCGCCCGCGCGACAGCGCGCTGGTGGCAATGGCGAAGTCCGGCTTCGTGTTCTTCAACTTCCAGACCAAGCAAGTGGTGCCGATGCCGGCCGAGTTTCATCAGAAATTCGAAAAGGTGAACTGGGTCTGAACGATCCCGCCTTACCGCAGCGTATGCCCGTTTGAGACCCCTCAGGGCATGCGTTTTCATCCAGAACTGTCTCGCCTCGCCACGCTCGAAATTGGCATCGCTTTCGCTTTTCGAGCCATGATGCCTCTCGCCTTGCTGCCGTCCGCCCTGCCCGTTTTCCCTGCCCCCCGCTCCTTTGGCGCCCGCATTGCCGGTCGCTGTGCGCTGCTGATGGCCGCCCTGGCCTGCGCCTCGGCCATGGCTGATGACCAAGCCCTGCCGGAACGCCAGACCGGCAAGGCCTCCTACTACGGCCCCAAATTCTTCGGGCGCCCGATGGCCGACGGCACCCCCTTCGACCCCGAGTCCAACCATGCGGCCAGCCGCACGCTGCCGCTGGGTACCTGGGTACGCGTGACCAACCGCGAGAACGGCAAGAGCGAAATCGTGCAGATCCGCGATCGCGGCCCCTACGTCGACGGCCGGGTGATCGACCTGTCGCCGCGCACGGCCAAGGAACTCGACATGATCGAGGACGGCGTCGTGGAGGTGGAAGTAGTGCCGCTGGATGAAGAGGAACGCCAGCTCGCACAGTCGGAAGACGGGGAAAGCGCATTCGCTACCAGCGGCGAATAGGAGCAGGATCGTGCGGTGCCTCTGCCCGCTTGATCAGGCTGCTTCGCCCCGAATTGCAAGCTTTCCCCACATACGACCAGATTGTCCCAGGGCTACTTCGATCAATCGAGTAGCGTGCTTACCGGCTGCACGGAAACCTGCTTGCGCGGGCCTTAAAAAATCAGGTGAAGCAAGAACGCAAGAACAGCGAACGCTTGCCCTCAACGAGTTTGTGCATCGTGGACGCGTAAAACCGGAGCACGCTTCGAACGCCTAGAGCGGAACCGCAGGCAATGGTGAACCACTCATCGAAACACGCCATTCTCTTTCTTCGAGCCATGCCTTCCTCTACGGTTGGATCGAGCCGCAGCGCCTCGCCCTCTCTCTCGACGCAAGCGGCAACGCCCCTGCCTGCCGAACACGATGCAGATCTGGTCCCGGTCAC
>DATBUE010000355.1:0-1519 GCA_036516375.1 Noviherbaspirillum sp.
ACCCAGTCGAGCTTGAAACGGTTGGGCGCCGCAATGCGCAGCTTGCCGTCCTCGTAATCGAGGACGACGAGCGGTTTGATCCACGCGCTGTATTGTTGCGGCGTCAGCTCGAGCTCCAGCTGCGCGGAAGCGGTCTGCCAAAAGTTTTCCATGTGTGCGGCTTATTGATACGTAACACGCTATTTTACCTGTCTTCGCGAAAGTTATCCACAGGTGAGCCGCGATTTTTCGCGCAGCGCTGGGGATAAAAGCAAAGTTATCTACATACGGAAACAACAGGCGCCTTGACAGCGGGTTGGCAAGTAGGGTCTAATTCAGGGTTCCCTGTCCGCCCGCCTGTTCAGCCCTCATCAGATGGTTGAGAAATGCACGGACTAGCTGTGGCGTGACGCTGGCTTAACGTAGCGAACTGTCATTGGCGCCGATTCCTGACGAACAGACGTCAGACCCGATTTTGCATACTATTTTGCTTTAAGCGAGACCACCATGAAACGTACTTACCAACCTTCCGTCGTTCGTCGCAAGCGTACGCACGGCTTCCGCGCACGTATGGCTACCCGTGGTGGCCGCCAGGTTCTGAACGCACGCCGCGCCAAGGGCCGCAAGCGTCTGGCTGTCTAAGCCAGCCGCGCCCCGGTCGACCGCGGTCACATGACAGGCGAAGGTTCGCACGACTTCGCGCGCGCTCGGCGCATTCTGAAAACGGATGAATTTTCATCCGTTTTTCGTTTGCGGCCCACGCAAAAATCCGCGCATTTCGTGCTCTACACCCGCCCCAGCCCGCTCCCGCATGCGCGGCTGGGCATCGTCGCGGCCAAGCGCTTCGCGCCGCGCGCGGTTACCCGCAACACCATCAAGCGCATCACGCGCGAACTGTTCCGTACCAGCGAACTGCAGTCGCTCGACTGCATCGTGCGCCTGGCGCGTCCGGTGAATACCAAGGACGGACCGGCCACCACGACGGCGCTCAAGCGCCTGCTGCGCGCGGAACTGTCGCGCCTGCTCGCCTCGCAGCGGCCGCGCAAGCCGGCGAAAACGTCGCCTGCGCCGGTGCAGCCGGTCCCTTCATCATCATGAAGATCCTGCTCATCTGGATCGTGCGTGCCTACCGGCTCGTGCTGTCCCCGATGCTCGGGCAGAACTGCCGTTTCTATCCTTCCTGTTCCTGCTATGCCATCGAGGCGCTCCAGACCCATGGCGCGCTGCGCGGCAGCTGGCTGACGGTGCGCCGCCTCGGCCGCTGCCATCCCTGGAACGAAGGCGGGCACGACCCCGTGCCGCCCGCACGGCACAAGCATTCTCACTCAGCCGCTTGCGGTTGCAACCACTCCTGACGAATACCTCAATGGAAATCAACAAACGTACCATTCTGTGGATTGTCTTCGCCGTCTCGTTAGTCGTCCTTTGGAACAACTGGATGGTGTCGAACGGTAAGCAGTCGATGTTCTCGCCCGCACCGCCGGCCAAGGTCGCCCAGGCGCCAGCCACCAATGGCACCACCGGCGTGCCCGCCGCCCCG
>DATBUE010000356.1:0-2944 GCA_036516375.1 Noviherbaspirillum sp.
CAGTTGCTCGCGCGACACCGTGGCCTGAACACGCGAATCGGTGCCGGCGCGCTTCAAGGTATCCACCACCGGCAGCGCCAGCAGCCCGCCCACCTCGTCCTCGCCCAAGGCTGCAAGCAGGCGCTCGACCAAGGCCGCCGCCAAGCCCGGCCGTGCAGCATCATGTACCAGCACCCAGTCGTGCTCATCCGCCCTCATCTGCCGCAAGCCGTTGCGCACTGACTCCTGGCGGGTCGCCCCGCCACAGCGCAAGACCGTCACACGCTCTGCCAGCTCATCATCGATGACGCTGGCGATGTATCCATCCTCTGCACTGACGACGACATAGACATGGTCGATTGCTGCGATTGCAGTGAAGGTTTCCAGCACATGCCGCAGCATCGGTTTGCCGGCCAGTTGCAAATACTGTTTCGGACCTTGCGCGCCCATGCGCGCACCGACGCCGGCAGCGGGAATCAGAGCGAAGTGACGCGGAGCATTCATTGCAGAGGGTGCCGGATCAGGAAGCGAGAGAAGACGGAGGAGAAGGCTTGCGCCATCAATGCTGCGGGAGTTACTGCCAGCCGTGCTATTGCAGACTGGCTGCACCGCAAAAGGCGCATACCCCTTGGCTGTATAATCGCGCGGTATTTTCTCACAGGCGCGAAGCGCCGCCCTCCCCGTCTGCCCTCGCTCGACGCGCGCAAGCCGCCCCCCGATGCCGTTCGATCTGAAAAAAAACCTGCCCAAGCCCGGACACCGGTTCGCGCTTCCCGCCGTCCACGGCTCGGCCGATGCCTTCGTGCTGGCGCAAGCCGCGCAGCAGTTGAAAGCCAGCGGCCAGATGCTCGCCATCGTGGTGGCAAATGCTGCCGATGCCCAGCGCCTGCTACAGGAAATTCCGTGGTTTGCCGGCAGCGACGGCAATGAAAGCGCGCTGCGCTGTCATCTGCTGCCGGACTGGGAAACCCTGCCCTACGACGCCTTCTCGCCGCACCAGGACCTGGTGTCGGAGCGACTGGCCACGCTGCACGAAATCCGCAGCGGCAATTGCGACGTGCTGCTGGTGCCGGCCAGCACCGCCTTGCTGCGCATGGCGCCGCCGTCCTTCCTCGCCGCCTACACCTTCTTCTTCAAGCAGGGGGAAACGCTCGACGAAGCCAGGCTGAAAGAGCAACTGACCCTGGCCGGCTACAGCCACGTCGCCCAAGTCATGTCACCGGGCGAATATTCGGTGCGCGGCGGCCTGATCGATCTGTTCCCGATGGGCTCGGCCCTGCCCTACCGGCTCGACCTGTTTGGCGACACGATCGAAACCATCCGCACCTTCGATGCCGATACCCAGCGTTCGCTGTATCCGGTGCGCGAAGTGCGCCTGCTGCCCGGACGAGAATTCCCGATGGATGAAGCGGCGCGCACCGCCTTCCGCGGCCGCTGGCGCGAGGAATTCGAGGGCGATCCGACCAAGTCGCCGATCTACAAGGACATCGGCAATGGTGTTCCCGCCGCCGGCATCGAGTACTACCTGCCGCTGTTCTTCGACCAGACCGCCACGCTGTTCGAATACCTGCCGCAGCACACGACGTTCGCCCTGGTGGGTGACATTGATGCGGCGATCAAGCGCTTCTGGGCCGATACCCAGTCACGCTACAAATTCCTGAAAGCCGATCGCGAACGTCCGCTGCTGGAACCGCAGCGCCTGTTTCTGACCGACGAGGATTTCTTCACGCTGGCCAAGCCGTTCGCGCGCTGGGTCATCCAGGCCGGCGACGTGGAATCGGAGATTTCCGCACCGATTCCCAACATCGCAGTCAATCGCCGCGTCGACGACCCGCTGGTCAACCTGCGTGCCTGGCTGCTGCAGACCGACAAGCGCGTGCTGATCTGCGCGGAATCGAACGGCCGGCGCGAAACGCTGCAGCAGTACTTCAACGAATTCGACCTGCGCGTCGAGGCTTGCGAGGGCTACGCGGATTTCGCCACCGGTTCTGCGCGCCTCATGCTGGGCGTGGCACCGCTGCACGCCGGCTTTGCGCTCGCTGCCGACCTCGGCAATCTCGCCTTCATCACCGAGACCGAGCTGTACGCCGGCTCCGGGCGCCGTGCTGGCCGCCGCAAGCAGGAAGCCGTTACCCAGGTCGAATCGATGGTGCGCGACCTGTCCGAATTGAAGGTCGGCGATCCGGTCGTGCACATCAATCACGGCATCGGCCGCTACATGGGCCTGATCAGCATGGATCTCGGCGAGGGCGAAACCGAATTCCTGCATCTGGAGTACGCGAAGGAAACCAAGCTGTACGTGCCGGTCTCGCAATTGCATGTGATCTCGCGTTACTCGGGCGCCTCGCCGGAAGACGCGCCGCTGCACACGCTGGGGTCGGGCCAGTGGGAGAAGGCCAAGAAGAAAGCCGCCCAGCAGGTTCGCGACACCGCCGCCGAACTGCTGAACCTGTATGCACGGCGCGCCACGCGCGAAGGCCACGCCTTCCAGTATTCCGCGCGCGACTACGAAACCTTTGCCGAAAGCTTCGGCTTCGAGGAAACGCCGGACCAGAGCGCCGCAATCAATGCCGTCATCAAGGACATGACCAGCGGCAAACCGATGGACCGCCTGATCTGCGGCGATGTCGGATTCGGCAAGACCGAGGTCGCATTGCGCGCCGCCTTCGTCGCAGTCATGGGCGGCAAGCAGGTCGCGATCCTGGCACCGACCACGCTGCTGGCCGAACAGCATGCGCAAACCTTTGCCGACCGCTTTGCCGATTGGCCAGTGAGGATTGCGGAGTTGTCGCGCTTTCGCACCGGCAAGGAAGTCACGCAAGCCATCAAGGGCATCACCGACGGCACGGTCGACATCGTGATCGGCACGCACAAGCTGCTGTCTTCGGACGTGAAGTTCTCGCGCCTGGGCTTGGTCATCATCGACGAGGAACACCGCTTCGGCGTGCGCCAGAAGGAAGCGCTG
>DATBUE010000357.1:0-3275 GCA_036516375.1 Noviherbaspirillum sp.
CTGTGCAACTGCTGCAAACAACAGGTCGATCTGCTGCTCGCTGATAATCAGCGGCGGCGAGAGGGCGATGATGTCGCCGGTGGTGCGGATCAGCACGTTCTGGTCCCAGAAGCAGCGCTGGAAAACATCGAAGCCCCGCACGCCCGGCTTGCCCGGCATGCTTTCGAGCTCGATCCCGCACACCAGGCCCAGGTTGCGGATGTCCTTCACATGCGGCAAGCCTTTCAGGCTGTGCGCGGCCTGTTCGAAATAAGGCGCCATGGCTGCTGCCCGTTCGAACAAGCCTTCTTCGCGGTAGACCTGCAAGGCGGCCACGCAGGCGGCAGAGGCCAGCGGATGGCCGCTGTAGGTGTAACCATGGAAGAACTCGATCATGTGCTCGGGCGCTGCGTCCATGAAGGCATCGTGGATGTCCTGGCGCACCAGCACGGCGCCCATCGGCACCGCGGCATTGGTCAGGCCCTTGGCGCAGGTGATCATGTCCGGCACCACGTCGAAGTAGTGGGCGGCGAAAGGCGCACCCAGGCGACCGAAGCCGGTGATGACTTCATCGAAGACCAGCAGGATGCCGTACTTGTCGCAGATCGCGCGCAGCTTTTGCAGATAGCCCTTGGGCGGGATGATGACGCCGGTCGAGCCCTGTACCGGCTCCACGATCACGGCGGCGACGGTGGCCGGATCGTGCAGGGCCAGTAAGCGCTGCTCCAGTTCGTCGGCCAGCTCGGCGCCATGCTCAGGCAGGCCGCGCGAGAACGCATTGCGTTGCAGGTCGAGCGGATGACGCAGGTGGTCCACGGCAGGCAGCGCGGGGCCGAAATGCTTGCGGTTGCCGGCGATGCCGCCGACCGAGATCCCGCCGAAACCCACGCCGTGATACGCGCGTTCGCGCCCGATCAGACGCGTGCGCAAACCATCGCCTCGCACGCGGTGATAGGCCAGCGCGATCTTGAGTGCGGTGTCCACAGCTTCGGAGCCATCGTTGCAGAAGAACACGCGGTTCAACGCCGTCGGTGCAATCGCGGCCAGTGCGCTTGCCGCTTCGAACACCTTCGGGTGCCCCATCTGGAAGGTGGGGGCGAAATCGAGCGTGGCTGCCTGCTGGCGGATCGCTTCCGTGATCTTCGGATGGCAATGGCCGGCGTTCACGCACCACAGGCCGGCGCTGCCGTCGAGGATCTGGCGAGCATCGTCGCTCGTGTAATACATGCCGGAAGCGGATGTCAGAAGGCGCGGCTTGCTCTTGAACTGGCGGTTGGCGGTGAAGGGCATCCAGAAGTGAGTGGTGTCGATGCTGTGGTCCATTGGATTTCCTTTGCCGGTTTGCAGGAAGGGAGATGCGGTATGGAGAGCATTCTTTCGAGCTCGGCGCGGTTCGGGCGGTCTCGCGCTGCGGTAACGGCGGAGCTCGGTGCCCGCCTTCGCGGGCACGACAGTTACCACGTTGTCGTAGCTTGTCTATCTTGCATACGGTGAATCGGGCAAGGTCGTCGTTGAAAGCGTCCCGGTACAATAGGCGCCTCATCCGAGCTCTTCCATGATCTACCCCAAGCCCTCATCCCCTGCATCCCGGTCCTTGCCTGCGCGCCGTCTTTCTGTGGCGCCGATGATGGATTGGACCGACCGACATTGCCGTGTGTTTCATCGCCAGATCACGCGTCACACCTGGCTCTACACGGAAATGGTGACCAGCGGAGCGCTGCTGTTCGGCGACGTGCCGCGCCATCTCGATTTCAGCGAAGAAGAACATCCGGTTGCGCTGCAACTGGGCGGCAGCGAGCCGGCCGACCTGGCCAAGTGCGCGAAGCTGGGCGAGCAATGGGGTTACGACGAAATCAACCTCAACTGCGGCTGCCCGTCGGAACGGGTGCAGAAAGGTACCTTCGGCGCCTGCCTGATGAATGAAGCGGCGCTGGTGGCCGATTGCGTGAAAGCCATGCGTGATGCGGTCGATATCGATGTCACGGTCAAGCACCGCATCGGCATCGACGACGTCGAGTCCTACGATTTCGTGCGTGACTTCGTGGGCACGATTGCCGAGGCTGGCTGCACGACCTTCATCGTCCATGCGCGCAACGCGATCCTGAAGGGCTTGAGTCCGAAGGAAAACCGCGAGATTCCGCCGCTCAAGTACGACTATGCCTACCGCTTGAAGCGCGATTTCCCGCAACTGGAAATCATCATCAACGGCGGCATCAAGACGCTGGAAGAAATCGATGCCCACCTGCAGCAGGTCGATGGCGTGATGCTGGGGCGCGAGGCTTATCACAACCCCTACCTGATGGCGGCCTTCGATGCGCGCTACTACGGCGATACGGCGCCAGCGAAGAGCAGGGCGGAAGTGCTGGAGGCGATGCAACCCTATATCCGTTCGCAACTGGCGCAATACGGCGCGGCCGGCCTGAAGCTCAATTCGATCACGCGCCACATGCTGGGCCTGATGGCCGGCTTGCCCGGCGCGCGCGCCTATCGCCAGTTGCTGTCCGATTCCAAACGCCTCGCGAACGGCGATCCCGCGCTGTTGCTGGAAGCGGCAGCGCGCATGCAACCCTTGGCTGCCTGATTCTTTATTCGTGCCGCACTGGCACAGATGCTGCTCCTCGTTCGGGTTCGTTTCAGCAACCGGAACAAGGAGCAGTGATGGCACAAGAAGACAAATCCCAATCGATACCCGCCCAGCACCAGGATCGTCAGCCCGGCAAGCAAAGCGAAATGACGCCGCGCCCGCTGGCGGAGATGAAGAATTACAAGGGCAGTGAAAAACTGAAAGGCAAGGTCGCGCTGGTGACCGGCGGCGACAGCGGCATAGGACGCGCGGTCGCGATCGGTTTTGCCAAGGAAGGCGCGAACGTCGTCATTGCCTATCTCGAAGAGCATGAGGATGCGCAGGACACGCAGCGCCACATCGAAGCTGAGGGGCGCGAATGCGTGCTGCTGGCCGGTGATGTGGCCGACCCGGGCTTTTGCAACAAGATGGTCGAGACGGCGATGTCGTCCTTCGGTCGCCTCGATATCGTCGTCAACAATGCCGCCCAGCAGTATCCGCAGAAGAGCATCGTCGACATCAGCGACGAGCAGCTTGAGAAGACCTTCCGCATCAATATCTTCTCGATGTTCTACACGGTGCGCGCGGCGCTGCCGCACTTGAAGCCCGGTGCGCGCATCATCAACACGACGTCCGTGACGGCCTACCGCGGTAGCCCCGGCTTGCTCGACTATTCCGCCACCAAGGGCGCGATCGTGGCCTTCACGCGCTCGCTTTCGCAGCAGCTTGCCGA
>DATBUE010000358.1:0-3037 GCA_036516375.1 Noviherbaspirillum sp.
AACCGCCGGTGAAGGAAGAGCCGAAACCCACTCCGCCCCCACCCAAGCCGGAACCCAAGGTCGAACCGAAGCCGGATATCGCGCTGGAGCAGGAGAAAAAGCGCAAGGAAGAAGAACGGCGCAAGCGCGCCGAGGAAGAGCAGCAGCGCAAGGAAGAAGTAACCCGCAAGAAGGCAGAGGAAGAAAAGAAGCAACGCGAAGAGCAAGAACGCCAGCGCATCGAAGCCGAAAAGAAACGCAAGGAAGAAACCGCACGCAAGCTGGCAGAGGAAAAGAAACGCAAGGAACGCGAAGCCGCAGAGGAAGTCGCGCGCGAGAAGGCGCGCCAGGAAGAATTGCAGCGTCTGGCATCGGTGGCCGGCACCGGCGGCAACGGGACTGCAGCGCGCAGCCAGGGTACGACCGACGCCGGATATGCCGGAAAAATCCGTGCCTTGATCATTTCCAACACGGTGTTTAATGTACCGCCGGCTTTGGCGGGCAACCCCGCGGTTGAATACGCTGTCGAACTGCTGCCCGATGGCTCCCTGCGCAGTCCGCCGCGCAAGCTGAAGAGTTCGGGCGTGGAAGGTTTCGACGAAGCTGTGTTGCGCGCAATCGAGAAGTCGCAACCCTTCCCGCGCGACAGCAAGGGAGTCATGCCTTCGAGCATCACCATTTCGCACAGACCCAAGGACCAGTAGACCAACCAGCCATGATCAAAAAACTCGTTTTCAGCAGCGTCGTCATGCTGGGACTGATATCCCCGGCTCATGCTCAATTGCGCGTGGAAATTGCCGGTGTCGGCGCTCATCAGGTGCCGATCGCCATCGCCAACTTTGTCGATGAAGGTATCGCACCGCAAGCGGTCAGCGCCGTCGTCAAGAACGACCTGGCGCGCAGCGGCTATTTCCGCGTGATCGAAACGGGCACGCCGATCTCGGAGGCGAGCACGATCAATTTCGATCAGTGGCGCGCCCAAGGTGCGGAAGCGCTGACGGTGGGCAGCGTGCAGCGGCTCGCGGATGGCCGCTTCGAAGTGCGTTACCGCCTGATGGATACGGTACGTTCACTCAATCTGTCGGGGTTTGCCCAGGTAGCGGCCCCTGATCGCATGCGCGTGGCCGCGCACCAGATCGCAGACGACATCTATGAAAAACTGCTCGGTGTGCGTGGCGCCTTTTCCACGCGCATCGCTTATGTCACCAAGGCAGGGCCGGAGTATCGGCTCGAAATCGCAGACGCCGACGGCGAGAATGCGCAAATGGCCTTGCGTTCGCGCGAACCGATCATGTCGCCGGCCTGGGCCCCGGACGGCAAGCGCGTGGCCTACGTGTCCTTCGAAAACCGCAAGCCGGTGGTTTATGTGCAGGACCTGACCACGCGCCAGCGTACTGCGATCGCGAATTACCGCGGCAGCAATTCGGCACCAGCTTGGGCGCCGGATGGCAAGCGACTGGCGGTTGCCCTCTCCCGCGACGGCTATACACAGATCTATTTGATCAACGCCGACGGCAGCAGCCTGCGCCGCCTGACCAATACGCGCGGCATCGAAACCGAGCCCCAGTTCTCCCCCGACGGCAAGCATATCTACTTCACCAGCGATCGCAGCGGCGGCCCCCAGATCTACCGCATGAGCGTCGATGGCGACGAGCAGCAGCGCATCACGTTCAAGGGTAGCTACAACATCAGCCCGCGCATTTCTCCGGACGGCAAGACGCTGGCCTTTGTCTCGCGCCGCGAGGGCCAGTTCCAGCTCTTGACGCTCGACCTGGCCAGTGGCCAGGAATTGCGCGTATCCGACGCGCCGGATGTGGAGTCTCCAAGCTTTGCGCCCAACGGCCGCTACCTGATGTATGCCACCGAATCCGGTCGCCGCGGCACGCTCGGCGTGGTGTCGACCGACGGTCGCGTGCAATACCGACTGACCACCCAGGCCGGCGATGTGCGTGAACCGGTATGGGGACCGTTCATGAAGTAAGCTTCGCGCGGGCTTCCTGCTTCACCGAGCAACGATTTTTCAGCAGCACCATTTCAATATCTACATCAATCAGGAGGAAAAAAACCATGCGCCGCATTTCCATCAACGCTCTTGTCCTGTCGGCCGTTCTCGGCCTGGCCGCCTGCGGATCCAGCGTCAAGCTGGACGAAGGCGCGAAGGTCGAGGAGCGTTCCCCGGCCCCGACCACGTCCACCACCACCAGCGATTCGCGTACCGTTGCGCCAGTCAGCACAACCACCACCGATCCGCTGAACGATCCGCAAGGCGTGCTGGCTCGTCGCAGCGTCTACTTCGACTACGACAGCTTCATCGTCAAGGACGAGTTCCAGCCAGTCCTGGCTGCTCACGGCCAGTACCTGAACAACAACCGCAGCCGCAAGATCGTGATCCAGGGCCACACCGACGAACGCGGCGGCAGCGAGTACAACCTCGCGCTCGGCCAGAAGCGTGCAGAAGCCGTCGTGCGTGCTCTGTCGCTCTTGGGCGTGCCGGAAGCGCAGATGGAAGCCGTCTCCTTTGGCGAAGAAAAGCCGAAGGCCACGGGCACCGACGAGGCTGCCTGGGCAGAAAACCGTCGCGCCGACATCGTCTATCAATAAATCATGAAGCCATCCATCCGCTCCTCGCTGGCTGCAGCCTTCCTGGCTGCGGCCTCGCTCGCACCGCTGGCCGCTCACGCCCAACTGTTTTCGGATGACGAGGCGCGCCGCGCCATCCTGCAGTTGCGCGAACGCGTCAACGCCATGCAGAGCGAGCTGAACGCCAAAATGGACAAGACCGGCAGCCTCGACCTGAACAACCAGAACGAGGCGCTGCGTCAGGAGATCGCCCGCCTGCGCGGGCAGCTTGAGGTCCTGAGCAACGAGCTGGCGAACGTGCAGAAGCGGCAGAACGATTTCTATGCCGATCTCGATGCACGCCTGCGCAAGCTGGAGCCGCAGAAGGTGGTGGTGGATGGGCAGGAAATGACGGTGCAGCAGGCGGAGCAGCGCTCTTACGAGGCTGCCCTCGCCTATTTCCGCGAAGGCGACTACCGCAACGCGGCTGCCGCTTTCT
>DATBUE010000359.1:0-8314 GCA_036516375.1 Noviherbaspirillum sp.
TGCGGGTTGTCCCGCGGCCGATCACAAACTGAATGGGTAAGAACCGAGCACCTTGAAAAAGGCGACGTTCTGCTGCAGCTCCGCAAACGCCTTGGCCACCTGCTCCTGCTGCACGTGGCCTTCCACATCCACGTAAAAGTAGTACTCCCAGGTTCCGATGCGCGCTGGACGCGACTCGAAGCGCGCCATCGAAACGCCATGCTGGGCCAGCGGCGCCAGCATCTTGTACACGGCTCCGGCCTTGTTCGGAACTGCCAGCACCAGGGAGGTCTTGTCGCGACCGCTCGGCGCCGGCTGCAGGCGACCGATGATCACGAAGCGGGTGCGGTTGTGCGGGTCATCCTGCACGTGGGCCTTCACTACCCCGAGGTTGTAGCGCTGGCCGGCCACCTCGCCGGCGATGGCGGCAACGCCCGGATCTTCGCTCGCCATGCGTGCGGCTTCGCCGTTGGATGCCACTGCCTGGCGTTCCAGATCCGGATAGTTCTGGTTCAGCCACGCCATGCACTGAGCCAGGGTCTGGGAATGCGAGCAGATGCGGGTGACGCCCTGCATCGAGCCGGACTTGGTCATCAGGCTGTGATGAACCGGGATCGATTGTTCGCCGCTGATGGTGAGCGTGGTTTGCAACAACAAGTCGAGCGTGCGATTGACCGCCCCCTCGGATGAATTTTCGACAGGGACGACACCAAAGTCGGCCGTCCCCGCTTCCGTGGCACGAAACACTTCGTCGATGGACACGCACGGCAAGCCTTCGACCGCATGGCCGAACTGCTGGTAGACAGCCTGCTCGCTGAACGTTCCCGCCGGCCCCAGAAAGGCCACCACGACGCGCCGTTCCAGCGCACGGCAAGATGACATGACCTCGCGGAAGATCGTTTGCACGTCGCTATTGGGCAGCGGCCCTCCGTTACGGTCTGCAAGCTTGCGCAAGACCTGGGCTTCGCGCTCCGGGCGGAACACGGGCGCATTGGTCTCGGCCTTCACATGGCCGACTTCCTGGGCCACGCGCGCGCGTTGATTGAGGAGGTCGAGAATCTGCGTGTCGATCGCATCGATGCGTTCACGCAGGGGTTTGAGCTTGTCGTCCGAATTCATTTGGTGGTGTCAGTATTTCCCCTCCCGGGGCGAAGCGGGCGTCATCGTACCGATCCCGCACGATGGCGGCACCCAAGGCGGCAGGCCTTGGGCCGGCCTCAATGCTTCTTTTCAAAATCCTTCATGTAATCCACCAGAGCCTGCACCCCCGCAATCGGCATCGCGTTGTAAATCGAGGCGCGCATGCCGCCAACCGATTTGTGCCCCTTCAATTGCAACAAGCCGCGCTCCTTTGCACCGGCGAGGAAAACGTCGTTCAAGGCTTCGTCACGCAGGAAGAAAGGCACATTCATGCGCGAACGCGCCTCGGCAGCAATGTCGTTCCGGTAAAAATCGGTCGAATCCAGGTAGCCGTACAACAGCTTCGCCTTTTCGATATTGCGCTGTTCCATCGCCGCCACTCCACCCTGGCGCTTGAGCCACTGGAACACAAGGCCAGCTATGTAAATGCTGTAGGTCGGCGGCGTGTTGTACATCGAATTGTTGTCCGCAACCACTTTCCAGTCGAACGCGGACGGGCAGATCGGCAAGGCATGTCCCAGCAGGTCTTCGCGCACTATCACTAGCGTCACACCCGCAGGACCAATGTTTTTCTGCGCACCGGCAAAGATCACGCCGTACCGCGAGACGTCGATTTCGCGCGACAGGATGTGCGACGACATGTCAGCCACCAGAGGAACCGAGCCGACGTCCGGTGCGTCCTGGAATTCCACGCCGTGGATGGTCTCGTTGGTGCACACGTGCACATAGGCGGCATCGGGTGTCAGCTTCCACTGCTCACGCGCGGGAATGGTCTTGAATTTCATTCCCTCGGAAGTCGCAGCAACGTTGACCTTGCAGTATTTCTTCGCTTCCTTGATCGACTTCCCTGACCAGGAGCCGGTGTGGATGAAGTCCACGACCGCCTCCTGTGCGGGACCCGGCACACGACCCAGGAGGTTCAACGGCACTATCGCGTTTTCACCGATGCCACCGCCTTGCAGGAACAGGATTCGATAGTTCGCGGGGATCTTCAGCAGCTCGCGCAGGTCGCGCTCGGCTGCTTCGTAAATGGAAAGAAACTCCTTGCCGCGATGGCTCATTTCCATCACGGACATGCCGCTGCCGTGCCAGTCAAGCATTTCCTCGGCAGCCTGGCGCAATACTTCCTCGGGCAAAACAGCCGGCCCGGCGGAGAAGTTATAGACCCGCGTCATGCTTCCTCCGTCATGCCGGCTTCGTCGTCGACATCCGTCTCGACGATACGCTGCAATCCGGACAGACGCGTGCCATCCTCCACCGCGATCAGCGTCACGCCCTGCGTCGCACGTCCCATCTCGCGAATCTCCGACACGCGGGTGCGGATCAGTACGCCACCGGTAGTAATCATCATGATTTCGTGGTGCGGCTCAACCAGGGTCGCTGCCACCACCTTGCCGTTACGCTCGGAAGTCTGGATTGCGATCATGCCCTTGGTACCACGACCATGGCGCGTGTATTCGGTAATCGGCGTGCGTTTTCCGTAACCGTTTTGCGTCGCAGTCAGGACCGATTGCTGCTCGTTCTCGGCCACCAGCAGCGCGATCACCTGCTGTCCTTCTTCCAGATTCATGCCCCGTACGCCGCGTGCATTGCGCCCCATCGGGCGTACATCGTTTTCGTCGAAACGCACTGCCTTGCCCGAATCCGAAAACATCATCACGTCATGCTTGCCGTCAGTGAGTGCGGCTCCGATCAGGTAGTCGCCCTCATCCAGCGCCACTGCGATGATGCCGGCCTTGCGCGGATTGGAGAACTCGGTCAGCGGAGTCTTCTTTACGGTTCCGAGCGAAGTCGCCATGAACACGTAATGATCTTCGGGGAAGCTGCGGTTCTCGCCCGACAGCGGTAACACGACCGTGATCTTTTCGCCGTCCTGCAGCGGGAACATGTTGACGATAGGTTTGCCGCGCGAATTGCGCGAACCCTGCGGCACTTCCCAGACCTTCAGCCAGTACAGGCGGCCGCGGTTGGAAAAGCACAGGATGTAGTCGTGCGTGTTGGCGATGAAGAGCTGGTCGATCCAGTCGTCTTCCTTGGTCGCGGTCGCCTGCTTGCCGCGTCCGCCGCGCTTCTGCGCACGGTACTCCGATACCGGCTGCGATTTCATGTAGCCGGAATGCGAGAGCGTGACCACCATGTCCTGCGGAGTGATCAAGTCTTCGGTTTCGAGATCGGTCGCATTGAGTTCGATGGTCGAACGGCGGCCGTCCTTGTTGGCATCGCCATACTCGTTCTTGGCTGCATTGAGTTCATCGACGATGATCGAAGTGACGCGCTCGGGCTTCGCAAGGATGTCGAGCAGATCGGCAATCTGCGCCATCACGTCCTTGTACTCGTTGACGATCTTGTCCTGCTCCAGGCCGGTCAGGCGCTGCAGACGCATCTGCAGGATTTCCTGAGCCTGTTCGTCGGACAGCTTGTAAAGGCCGTCGGGCTGGATACCGTAATGCTTGGGCAGGTTCTCAGGACGGAAGGCTTCTACGCCACCCACATTTTCGCCCGCCGCGCGGGCCAGCATTTCACGCACCAGCGAGGAATCCCATGCACGCGTCATCAACTCGGCCTTCGCCACCGGCGGAGTCGGCGCGGCTTTGATGATCGCGATGAAGTCATCGATGTTCGCCAACGCGACCGCGAGCCCCTCCAGCACATGACCGCGCTCGCGTGCCTTGCGCAGCTCGAACACCGTGCGACGAGTGACGACTTCCCGTCTGTGCGACAGGAAGCATTCCAGCATCTGCTTCAGGTTCAGGAGCTTCGGCTGACCATCGACCAGCGCAACCATGTTCATGCCGAAGGTGTCCTGCAACTGGGTCTGCTTGTACAGGTTGTTCAGCACCACTTCCGGCACTTCGCCACGCTTCAACTCGAACACCACTCGCATGCCGGATTTATCCGACTCGTCGCGAATGTCGGAGATGCCTTCGAGGCGTTTTTCACGCACCAATTCGGCAATACGCTCGAGCAGCGATTTCTTGTTCACCTGATAGGGCAACTCGTCGACGATGATCGCGCTGCGTCCTTCGCGCGCCATGTCCTCGAAATGGGTCTTCGCGCGCATCACCACGCGACCGCGCCCGGTGCGGTAGCCATCGCGCACGCCGGATACGCCGTAGATGAGCCCGCCGGTGGGAAAATCCGGTGCCGGAATGAGTTCGATCAGCTCGTCCACCGCGCACTGCGGGTTCTGCAGCACGTGCAAGGCGCCGTTGATCACTTCCGCGATGTTATGCGGCGGAATATTGGTGGCCATGCCGACTGCGATCCCGGACGAGCCGTTGATCAAGAGGTTGGGAATACGCGTCGGCAGTACCGAAGGCTCCTTCTCCTTGCCGTCGTAGTTCGGCACGAAATCGACAGTTTCCTTCTCGATATCAGCCAGCAGCTCGCTCGAAATCCGATCCAGGCGGCACTCCGTGTAACGCATGGCCGCGGCATTGTCGCCGTCGATGGAACCGAAGTTGCCCTGCCCATCCACCAACGTGTAACGCAGTGAAAAATCCTGCGCCATGCGTACCAGCGTGTCGTAAATCGCCTGATCGCCGTGCGGGTGATACTTACCCATCACCTCGCCAACCACGCGCGCGCACTTCACGTACGGGCGGTTCCAGACGTTGTTCGTCTCGTGCATTGCATACAGCACGCGACGATGCACGGGCTTCAAGCCATCCCGCACGTCGGGAAGCGCGCGGCCCACGATAACGCTCATCGCGTAATCGAGATAGCTCTTGCGCATCTCTTCTTCGAGGGAAATCGGGATAGTCTCTTTGGCGAATTGGTCCATTGGTGCGCGGTGGGGCAGAACAACGAGGGAAAATTCCGCTTTCGCGGCTGTGCCGGTCACGGCAAGGGCACTGCAACAAACGGTAGATTCTAGCATGCACCCCCTTCCCACTCAGCACCACGAGGGGCACCGGCCAACTGCTTCAGGACCGGTCAGGGAAACAGTTTTTGGTCAGCAAAAATGGTTAAACTGGACACGCCGCTCGGCCTCTCTCAATTTCACGCAACTTCCCATGATCAGAATATTCGCGGTCGCACTGGCGATCACCGGACTCCATTTGCCTGTGCTCGCGCAACAAAGCAGTGATGTACGCATGCCGATGGACGGGGCAGCCTATCTGCAGGACAGCCGCGGCGGTATCGTACGTAGCGGGACGGGACTTTGCTGGCGCACGGGTTATTGGGAAACGAAATCAGCTTTAGCCGGATGTGATGGTGTGCTCGCCCCTCCGGTAGCCAATCCGATTGCACCCCCGATCACTCCCGCCACGCCCCAGCCGGACAAGGTCCAGACAGCCGCAAGGCCTGCGGCACGCTGCGATTTCGCTGTGACCTTGACTCACGATGAGACTTTCGAAATCAACCGATCCTCCCTGAATCAAGCTGCCCAACGCCGCCTCGATGAGGTGGCCGATGACGTAAAGAACAAGTGCGCGCTCCTGGAAGTGGTGGAGGTGACCGGGCACGCCGACAAGCTGGGTCCCGCGACGAGTAATCAAAAACTTTCGGAGGAACGTGCGCAGGCGGTCGCGCGCTTCTTGATCAACAAGGGCATCAGCGCAGGCGCGATCCTTCCACGCGGCGCAGGAGAACACCAGCCTCTCCAGTCTTGCGAAGGAAAACGGTCACGCGACGATTTGCACCGCTGCCTGGCGACAAACCGAAGGGTGACGATTGAAGTAAGGGGTTTGGAATTTCAGCGGTAAGTAGCGTAAGTAGCCGCTGAAATAAATTTTGAGATGGATGGGGCTTGAGGCGGATGCGATGCAAGGCGCCCGTCTCTTGAAGTGCGAGCAATGCAAGAGACGGGCAACGCAGTAGCGCGCCGGTCAGAGGTGCAAACATACACAATTTGTGGCTCTTTTGAATTTCAAGTGAGCTGAGAGGCATGCGGATTGAACGCCGAGAAGTCGAGTTTTCCAGCGATCAGGAACAGCACAGTACGCATGGTGGAGAAGCGCACGAAGCCGCGGGCTTTGCGTTTTGCGGCCTGAAACAGGCCGTTGATGGCTTCGATCAATCCGTTGGTCTGACGAGTTCTCGCCCAAGCGACGACGCCATCGAAGTGGCGGCGGATCATGGCAGCGACGTTCTTCATCGGCTCGACCTTCGAACGCATGACATTGGAGCACCAGCGACGCAGCAACGTGGACATGACATTGATCTGCTTGCGCTCCAGAATGGCGCGCAGTTGCTCGCGGTACAGCCAGGCTCGCGCGGTGCGGCGGCTTGCCGCCTGCGCAACAAGCGCGTCGAGGTCGGCTCGCTGCGCCGGCGTCAAGTCATCGCGGTCCTTCAGCAAGAGCCAACGCATACCCTTCAGGTCGGAATCGGTCTTTTGCTCGGCACGCCGTGTCGCATCCACCGCTGCTGACGCCTGTGCGATCACATGGAACTTGTCGAACGTGATCTCGGCCAGCGGGAATGCTTCTTCCACACCCTTGATGAACGCCGGCGACATGTCGATGCTGGCCGTCTCGATGGCCAGATAGTTGCCGCCATGCGCTTCCAGGTGCTCCTTGAACCGTGCGATGCACGCATTGTCGCGCCCTTCGGTGACGAACACCACACGCCGCTTGGCCATGTCCACCACCAACGTGACGTAGTCGTGTCCGCGTCGGCAGGACGTCTCGTCGATCGCGAGCGCATACACGTCCGACAAATCCATCTGCGCCATCGCCAGTTCCACATAACGCGTACAGATCGCGTGCACGCGATGCCAGGACAGGCCGACCATACGCGCGACGGCCGCGAACGGCATCTCCCGGCACAGTGCCAGCACCAGTGCCTCGAACAGAAGCGTGAATCCCGACAGCCGACCCGCCCAAGGGGGATCGACCAGCCGCACGCTGCCATCCGGCAAGCGCACCCGCGGCACCCGGACTTCGAGATGGCACTCGTGCTGAAAGAAGTTCAGATGGCGCAAGCGCTTGATCTGGGTATCGTGTACCGGGTGTTCGCCAGATACGTCCTCGACGGCGAAGCGCGTGCCGGCCGGGAAGTTGACGCGGATGGTCAATTGGCGCTTCGCTTCATCGAACTGGACATCCGGGACGAACCAGGGAGACTGGAGGCCGAGGGCGGCGGCAAACAGATCATTCGTCATCATCATCGTCGCTATTGTCTGGCATGGGCGAATCCATCATTCTGACGGATTCGCCCATGCCCCAGCATATCGGTTCACTGCGTGCATCAAGGATTCGCTTCGCCGGGCCTTGCTCGTCCTTGACACACCCACTGAACCCACTCGTTTTTCAAAAGAGGCCAATTTGTTTTGCATGGATACCGAACCAGCAACGCACTAACTGCAAGATGGCAAGTTTGCGCAAACCCAAACCTTTTTTCAAATAAGCCCTGCGGCCTTGATTTTTTTGGCCGGCTTTGGTCTTACCACTACCGATGGTTCGGTATGCAGGAAAACGTTTCTGTTTAACAAGGCGCAAAAGCTGAACCAATTGCATGTGCTACTATCAACAGTCGAAGTAAGCCCCCCTTTGCGCAGTTAATCTGCGGATATTCAACCAAGAGGAAAAAATATGAATAACTTGGCAAAAATTATCTTTGCTGCGTCCGCAGTCGTTGTCCTTTCGGCGAACGCACAGGAGCGAAAAGTTGACCCAGCCTACAGCGCCTACTGGCAGGACACGCGCGGCAATGCAGTCACCAGCGGCGCGGGTGATTGCGTACGCGGCGGCTACTGGACGCCTGCTGATGCCAAGGTTGTTGGGTGCGATGGCGTAGTCGCCCAGGCACCGGTCGTGGTCCCCGCGCCGGCACCGGCTGCTCCGGCACCTGCACCCGCTCCGGCCCCCGCTCCGGCACCGGCCCCGACCGCGGAAAAGGTCACCTTCGCAGCCGACACCTTCTTTGACTTCGACAAGGCTGTATTGAAGCCGGAAGGTCGCGAGAAGCTCGATGAAATGGTTTCGAAGCTGCAAGGCGTGAACCTTGAAGTGGTGATTGCCGTCGGTCATACCGACTCCGTAGGCGCCAACTCGTATAACCAACGTCTGTCCGTACGTCGTTCGGAAGCCGTGAAGTCGTACCTGGTATCGAAGGGCGTCGAGGCAAATCGCGTCTATACCGAAGGCAAGGGCGAGACGCAGCCGGTGGCATCGAACAAGACTCGTGATGGCCGCGCACAAAACCGTCGCGTGGAAATCGAAGTGGTCGGCACCCGCACCCGCCGCTA
>DATBUE010000360.1:0-9815 GCA_036516375.1 Noviherbaspirillum sp.
CGGTGCGGCCCTGGGCTGGACAGGCAATGCACGATCTCGCCACCGGAAGAAAGAATGCCCGCGCCGTACACGCGCAAGCCGGCCGGCGAGCGGATCAGCCCGAACTCGACCGTGTACCAGTACAGCCGCGCCAGATACTCCAGCCCGCCCAGCTCCAGCGCGCGCAAGCCGCCCTGTCCGTACTGCTGCATGTAATCGGCAAATACCGGGTCGAACAGCAGCGGCACATGGCCGAAGAAATCGTGAAACAGGTCGGGCTCGACGATGTAATCGAATTCCTCCGGTTCGCGTAGCCACACTGTGACCGGAAAGCGGCGCTGCGCCAGATGCTCGAAGAACACGCGATCCGGCACCAGACCAGGCACCGGCACCAGCTGCCAGCGCGTGGCGCGATACAAGGCCTCGCTGGTGCGCGCCAGCAGCGGAATCTCCTGCGCCGCATCCATCCTGTCGAGACTGGCGATGAAGACCTCGCAGGCGCGCCCCGGCAGCAGCGCCGCCTGACGTCGATACAAGCGGCGCCACAACGCGTGCTGCGCGCTGGTGTAAGCCTGCCAGTCCTGACGCACCACGTAATGTTCGTCGCACTGACTGTAATCGCCGCGCAGCGTGCCGTGAGCTGACCTTTCGGACAAGGTCCGGAAGAAATCGGCATGCTCGGCAGCCGTGTTCACTGCAGTACTCCGCGCCGGATCTGGTCCAGTTCGATGGATTCGAACAGCGCGCGGAAATTGCCCTCGCCGAAGCCCTGATCGCCCTTGCGCTGGATGATCTCGAAGAAGATCGGGCCGATCACGTTCTGGGTAAAGATCTGCAGCAGCAATTCGCGCCGCTGCGCATGGCTGTTGCCGTCGATGAGAATGCGCAGCCGGCGCAATTCATCGAGCCGCTCGCCGTGATCCGGCAGCCGTTTGTCGACCAGGTCGTAATAGGCGTCCACCGTGTCCTGGAAAACCACCTGCGCCTGCTTCATGGCGCTGACCGTGCGGTAGATATCGTCGGTGCCCAGCGCGATGTGCTGGATGCCTTCGCCGTGGTACAGGTCCAGGTATTCGGCGATCTGCGACTTGTCGTCCGAGGATTCGTTGATCGGAATGCGGATCTTGCCGCAGGGCGAAGTCATGGCCTTGGATTTCAGACCAGTGAGCTTGCCCTCGATATCGAAGTAGCGGATCTCGCGGAAGTTGAACAGGGTCTCGTAGAACTCCGCCCACTCCTTCATGCGGCCGCGATGCACGTTGTGCGTCAGGTGATCGATATAGGTCAGGCCATGGCCCTTCGGATTGAGCGGCGCGCCGGGAATGGCGACGAAGTCGACATCGTAGATGCTGATGTCGCCGATGCCGCCGGGGTGGCCTTCCTTGCCGCGCCAGCGGTCGACGAAGTAGATCAGCGAATCGCCGATGCCCTTGATCGCGGGAATGTTCAGCTCCATCGGCCCGGTACGGTTGTCGAACCCCCACGCGCCGAGTTCCAGCGCGCGGCGATAAGCGTAGGCGGCATCCTGCACGCGAAAGGCAATCGCGCAGATCGAAGGGCCATGCTTGCGCGCGAAGCGCTGGGCGAAGGAATCCGGCTCGGCATTGATGATGAAATTGACCTCGCCCTGGCGGTACAGCGTGACGTTCTTGTGGCGATGACGTGCGACCGCGGCGAAACCCATCTGCTCGAACAAGGCGCCCAGGGCTTGCGGGTCGGGAGCCGCGTATTCGATGAATTCGAATCCCGCCGTGCCCATCGGGTTTTCCCAAGGCTGGAACTCCATGTCGTCTCCTGATTGTTGTAGTACTCGCAAGGAGTATAGGCAGGGGCGGCTGGAATTAAATTGCAAACATTGCCGTCCTATCGCGGTTTTTGGCAATATCCTTGCTCGTACCAATTTGATTTCGGCAGATCATGGCTCACATCCCGCTCGACAAGACCGACCGCAAGATCCTGTCCATCCTGCAACAGGACGGGCGACTCACCAATCAGGAGATTGCCGAGCGCGTCTCGCTCTCGCCCTCCCCCTGCCTGCGCCGCATCCGCCGGCTGGAGGAAGCGGGGGTGATCCGCCAGTACGTGGCCCTGCTCGATCCGGAAAAGATCGGACTGGGCTTGCTGGCCTACGTGAACGTGCGAGTGGAAAAGCACAGCGACGCGCCCGGCAGCGGCAAACCCGCCCCGCGCGCGAGCTTTGCCGCCTCGGTGGCGGAGTGGCCGGAAGTCGTTGCCTGTTATGCGATGACGGGCGAAATGGATTTCCTGCTGCGCGTGCACGTGGAAGACATGGGGCACTTCTCGCATTTCATGATGGAAGTGCTGCTCAAGCATCCAGCCGTACTGGATGTGAAATCCAGCTTTGCCCTGCAGCGCGTGAAGGACACGACAGCCCTGCCGCTGCTTTAAAGCCACGGCGGGCGTAGGTCTTACGTACTAGCTACAATTGCCCGTCGGCAATACGACACCGAACATCGCGCGAGACCCAGTTTTCAAAGGAGATGAGCATGGATACATTCTGGCGTCATTGGTTCGCCGCTGCCGCACTGGCCGCGGCGACATTGCCTGCGTTCGCGCAGGCCGGCGTGAGCGACAACCGCATCCTGATCGGCCAGACCGTAGGGCTGACCGGCATCGTGGCCGGCCCGGTCAAGGAATTCAACCAGGGCGTCGATGCCTACCTGAAGCAGGTGAATGCGCAAGGCGGCGTGCACGGACGCCGCATCGAGATGACCCTGCTCGACGACAAGTTCGATCCCGCACTGACCTTGAAAAACGCCGAGCAACTGATCAGGAAAGAAGGCGTGTTCATGCTGTTCGGCGGCCGCGGCACACCGCACACGACCCGCATCCTGCCGCTGCTGGCCGAACAGAAAGTACCGCTGCTAGCACCGACCACCGGCGCCAAGGTGTTCCATGAGCCGGTGCATCCGATGGTGTTCAACGTCAAGGCGATGTACCAGGATGAAGTGGCGAAGGCGGTCGAGCACTTCGCCACCGTCGGCATCACCTCGATCAGCCTGCTGTATGTGGATGACGCGTTCGGCAAGGATGGACTGGAAGGCTTCACCAAGGCCATGGCCGCGCGCAAACTGGAACCGACCGCGATCACCTCTTTCGCTCGCGTCGATCCCGACTACGCCGCTGCCGCCCGTGCCGTGATCCGGCCGGACCCGGGTGCGCTGATCGTCGTCAGCTCGGCCAAGAACACTGCCAGTGCCATCAAGGCTATCCGCGCCGAAGGCGGGCGCATGCAGATCATGACGCTGTCGAACAATTCCTCCGAATCATTCCTGGAAGACCTCGGTCCCGCCGGGGTCGGCGTGATCCTGTCCCAGATCACCCCGGCGCCACATCTGGCATCGACCCCGTTGGGGCAGGAATTCCAGGAACTCGCCAAACGCGAAGGCGTGACGGTGTCGTATTCGGCGATGGAAGGCTTCGTCAATGCCAAGGTACTGGTGGAAGGCTTGCGCCGCGCCGGGCGCAAGCTCACGCGCGAAGGCTTCGTGCACGCACTCGAATCAATGCAACGCGTGGACTTCGGCGGCATCATGGTCACCTATGGCCCGAACGATCATTCGGGCAGCGAGTTCGTGGAACTGACCATGATCGGCAAGAACGGCCGCATCATCCGGTGAATTGGTGAGTTGAGGGCCTGCGCGGGAAGCACATCCAAGCACCATCCGCGCCGCCCACGCGTCCCGAACCTGATCTCAGTGCCGGCTCGGTACTACCTTCACCAGCGCATCCCCCCCTTCGGCTTGCAGCGGTGCGACGCGCCCCTGCACCAGTTCCCTGAACTTCGGCGCCGGCACTGGCGGGCTGAGCAGGTAGCCCTGCAACAGGTCGCAGGAGCGCTCCTTCAGGAACTGCAACTGCGCCTCGGTCTCCACGCCTTCCGCCACCACTTCCAGACGCAAGCTGTGCGCCAACGCGATGATGCCGTTGGCAATGGCAGCATCGTCGGCGTCGTGCGGCACGTCGCGCACGAAGGAGCGGTCGATCTTGACGATGTCGACCTCGAAGCGCTTCAGGTAGGCCAGTGACGAATAACCAGTTCCGAAGTCGTCAATAGACAGGCGCACGCCCAGCGTGCGCAGGCGCTGCAAGGCTTGCAGCGTGTCCTGCGCATGCTCCATCAACGTGCTTTCCGTGATTTCCAGTTCCAGCACCGAGGGCGGCAGGCCGTTGTCGCGCAGGGCTTGCTCGACCTTGCCGATGAAGTTCTTCTGCAGCAGCTGCTTGACCGAGAGATTCACCGCGATGCGCGACAGCAGCAGGCCTTCGTCGCGCCAAGCCTTCATCTGCGCGCAGGCCGTGCGCAACACCCAGTCACCGAGCGGAATGATGAGTCCGGTTTCTTCGGCCAGCGGAATGAATTCTGCCGGCGACACCATGCCGTGGGTGGCGTGGCGCCAACGCAGCAGCGCTTCGGCCCCGATGATCATGCCGTCGGCCACGCGGGCCTGCGGCTGGTAGAACAGTTCCAGTTCGTTGCGATCGAGCGCGCGCCGCAGGTCGCCTTCCAGCCTTACATGCGCCGAGATCGAGTGTTCCATCGAGGCTTCGAAGAACTGGAAGCCGCTATTGGTTTTCTTGGCGCGGTACATCGCGGTGTCGGCATGCTTGAGCAACGTGCCAACGTCGGTCGCATCGTGCGGGTACAGGGAGATGCCGATGCTGGCCGTGACGAAGATGTCATGTCCATCGATCTGGAACGGCGCGGACAGTGAACGGCCGATGTTCTGCGCCGCCGCCATCGCCGCATTGGCACCGGTGATCTCAGCCAGCACCACCGTGAATTCGTCGCCGCCCAGGCGGGCGACGATGTCCACATTGCGTACGCTGCGCCGGATGCGCTGGGCCGCCGCAACCAGCAGGCGGTCACCGACATCGTGACCCAAGGTATCGTTGACGTTCTTGAAGCGATCCAGGTCGAGGAACAACACGGCCACCGCATCGCCGGCGACGCGCGCACGTTCGATCTGGCGGCCCAGTTGGTCGCTGAACAACGTCCGGTTCGGCAGTCCGGTCAGCATGTCGTTGTAGGCCATGTGGCGGATGCGCTTTTCGGCCTGGTTGGCTTCGATGATGCGGCGCACCCGTTGCGACAGCACTGCAAAGTGAATGGGCTTGGGAATGTAGTCGCTGGCACCGGCGGCAAAGGCGCGCTCGATCGAGCTGTTGTCGTCGAGTGCGGTGATCATCAGCACCGGAATCGCGTTGGCCTTCGGCAGTTCCTGGATGCGTGCGCAGGCAGTAAAGCCATCCATCACCGGCATCACCGCATCCATCAGGATCACGTCGGGCTGCATGCGCTTCAACATCAACAAGGCCTGCGCGCCATCGGTCGCCTCTTCCACCCGGAAGCCATCGCGTTGCAAGGTATTGCGCAAGGCGTTGCGCGTGCTGCGGTCGTCGTCGACCACCAGCACCTGGGCAATCTCCGTGCCCTTGCGCACTGCCAGCCGGTCTTCTATCGTCACTTCGGAACCGAGCACTGCGGCCACTGCGTCGAAGGCGCGCTGCAGGCGCGGCAGCAGCGGGGCGATATCGGCCACGCGTTGCGCCATCGCCAGCTCCTCGGCTTCCTTGGCCAGTTGCGCCAGCGTAGTGGCGCCGATGTTGCCGCTGCTTCCCTTGATCGAATGCGCCATCGCACGCGCGACATCGGTGCTGCCTTCCTGTACCGAACGGGTCAGTTGGGCCAGGTAGGCTGGCGTGTCTTCCAGGAAGGGCGCCACGGTCTGCTGCAGGGCCGGGCCGAGAATCTCGCGCAGGTTATCGAATACATCATGGTCGAGCGGGCTCGAATCCGGCACGTCCTGCGGCATCACCGGCAAGAGCGCTTGACCGCTCGGCGTTGCGCGGCCCAGCCAGCGTTCCAGCTTGTAGCGCAGCTCGACCAGCGTGATCGGCTTGGGCAGGTAATCGTCCATGCCGGCAGCCAAGCACTTGTCGGCGTCGCCCGCCTGCGTGTTGGCCGTCATCGCCACGATGGGGGTGCGCCGCCCCTGCGTTTCTTCGTAGGTGCGGATGTGCGCCGTGGCTTCATAGCCGTCCATCTCCGGCATGCTGCAATCCATCAGGATCAGGTCGTAGACGGTACGACGCGCCGCTTCCACCGCTTCGCGGCCATTGGCCGCGAACTCGCATTCGCAACCGTTCATGGCGAGCATGCCTGCGGCGACCATCTGGTTGGTGCGGTTGTCCTCGGCCACCAGAACCCGGTACTCGCCCTGCCCGACCTCGGCGGTCTGCTGGCCCCCTCTCCCGAAGGCCGCAGTAACGCTGCTCATGTCGCGCAAGCTGAGTCGACGCAGGGCTTCGATCAGCCTTTCCTCGCGCAGCGGCTTGCCAAGGTGAAGGTCGGCACCGAGCGTGCTGCTGCCCATCGGCGTGGCGTAGCGGTCAAGCGCGAGCAGGCGCGGACGGTGGCCGTCGTAGCCGTTGCCGAGGAACTGGATCAAGGCCGTGCCGCAGTCGTCGACCACGGTCGTATCGGCCACCACCAGTTCATAGCCATTGCCTGCGCGTTGCGCAAACTGGAGCTCGACCAGCGCTTCATCGCAGGCAACGCAGGCGTGGCACTGCACGCCCTGCCGGCCCAGGGTCTCGACGATGAAGGCGCGCACGATGGGGCTCGGGTCGACGACCAGCACATGCAGGCCGCGCAAATCGTTGCTGGCATGCTCCAGCTCGCGCTGTGCAGCCTCGCCGCAGTGCGCGGTGAACCAGAAGGTGCTGCCCTTGCCGGGCTCGCTCTGCACGCCGATCTCGCCCTCCATCAGCTCAACCAGTTGCTTGCAGATCGCCAGCCCCAGGCCCGTGCCGCCATAACGGCGCGTGGTGGAGCGGTCGGCCTGCGCGAACGATTCAAAGATGTGTTGCATCACGTCGTCGCCGATGCCGATTCCGGTATCGCTGACTTCGAAGCGCAGTCGCAACTCGTCACCGCTTCCGCTGCAGGAAATCCTCAGCCCGACCTCGCCCTTCTCGGTGAACTTGATCGCATTGCCGATCAGGTTCAGCAGCACCTGGCGCGTGCGCAAGGGATCGCCGACCACGCGTTGCGGCACGTTCGGCGCACGCAGATAGCCGATTTCCAGCCCCTTGTGCTGGGCCTGCTTGGCCATCAGCTCGATCACCTCCTCGACCAACTGGCGCAAATCGAACTCGACGCTTTCCAGCTCCAGCTTGCCCGCTTCCATCTTGGAAAAATCGAGGATGTCGTTGATCAGCTCGACCAGCGCGCGCGCCGAGTTCCATGCCACATCCACGCATTCCTGCTGGCGCTTGGTCAGTCGCATTTCCTTGAGCATGTCCAGCATGCCGACCACGCCATTGAGCGGCGTACGCACTTCGTGACTCACCGTGGCCGCAAACTGGGTCTTCATCACGGCGGTGCGCAAGGCATCGTCGCGCGAGCGCTTGAGTTCGGCTTCGCGCTCTTCCAGCACGCCCATCATCTTGTTGAACGCATGCGCCATCTCGACGATGTCGCGCGGCCCGTCTGCCTCGGCGCGCATGCCCGATTCGCCGGCTTCAGCCTTGCCCATTAAATGGCGCAGGGAATTCAGCGGGCGCAGGATATGGCGTGCCAGCAGGCGCATGATGGCCAACAGAATCACCGCGAACGACAGCGAAATCGCAAGGTTGCCCACCAGGAGCGAGGTTTCCAGATGGCGCAGCGTGGCCTTGCTGACCATGACGTGCACATGGCCGAGCAACTCGGCGGGAGTTTCCTGCACCTCGAACGGATTCGGTTCGGATTGCCCGCCATAGACCGGTGCACTGAAATGCCAGGCGTCCCCGGTCTCGCGCACGAGCATCGCCCGCGACGGGTTCTGGCGCGGGCCATCGGACGCACTCTCGTCAGCGCGCACACCGGGTTTGGATTGCGACAGCAGCACCGTGCCCTCGCTGCCGACGATCTCCACCCGCATCACGTCCGGGAAGGCCAGCGTCACGGCCACGCCATCAGTCACATTGTCCGCAGAGCGGTATAGCAACGCCAGTACGCTCTGCTGCGCAAGATTCTCGGCGATATGGCTGCCTTGCTGCACCAGATGCGCCTCCATGCGCCGGCTCGCCTCCCACGAGTTCATCAGTGAGGAGAACAAGGCCAGGCCGAGGATGGCGGCGGTCACGGTCACCGTCAACTGACGGCGGAAACCGGTTCGTCTCATATAGTTGCGCAGCATTTTCATGGCTACCTCTAACTAGTGACGCGAACGAAAAAAGGGCACGCCTTCATGGCGCAACGGGGCTTGAATGTAAGGCTCAGTCATCAATCAAGGTTCGGGAAATGTGAGGTCGAATGCACGCTGCTGCTGGTAGCTGATGTTCAAGCCCAGATGGCTGGCAGTACGCAGGTTGACCGCGATCTGTACGTCGCGCAGTGGCAACACGTGACGTCTCCGCGGCTCGCCAGTCAATGCGCCTTCCACCGTGGCTGCCAGCGTTTTCCCCAGACTAACGTTATCGGGATACAGCGCGAACAAGGCGCCTTTCTTCACATGCAGGAAACTGCTGGAGAAAACAGGCACGCCGCGGTTCCAGGACTCCCGCAACACCAGTGGCAGGATGATGTTCTCATCCACGCTCGTCGTGTCCTGCGGCAGCCATACCGCATCACGCTTGCCGTCGCTGGCGGTAAAAGTCGCCTCATACATGCGCGCGGCGCTGGCAAGGTCGCCCACCTCGTGTGCCACCAATTCGAGCCCGTGCGCCTTTGCCGCGTCGCGGGCCAGCTTGATCAGCCAGCCGTTGCGCTGCGGGTTGTAGATCACCGTCACTCGTCGCACGCTCGGCACGAGACTCTTGAGACGGGCGAACAGGATGGCAGGATCCGGCGTGAGGCTGATCGCACCGGCGAGCCGGCCGTCGCTCTCTGCCGGAGCGAGTGCGGTCGGAATGCTCAGGACGCCACTGACAACCAGGGGCACGTCACGGTCGATAGCCGCCGCAGCGCGCACGCCCTCTCGACCGAGTGAAATCACCGCACGCGTGCCACCGCGCCGCAGCATGCCGTTCAGCTCCGACAGATTGATGTCATTGCGCACCGCATACGACTTGACGGTCATGCGCGAGCGGCTCTGTATGCCTTCCACGATTTGCTCGAACACCGACCGAAACGGCTCCTCGATATCCGGATATACGACTGCCAGCGTGCCCTCGACTACGGCGTCGATGCGTCGCGCCGGCTCGCCGGGCTCGGCCAGCGCCACCGTGCTCACGGCAACACGCGCGGCGGTGGCGGGCGGGCGATCCGTTCCCGTCGGACCTGGCGCCGGCTCGCGCGCGGGCGAGTGGGTGCGACTTGACTGCTCGGTCGCAGAGTTCGTCTTTCCGCTCGCCCTCGCATCCTGCATGCCGAGCAAGCAGAGCGCGAACAGCAGCACCAGCCAGCCCTGCAGTAGGCCCAAGCCGTCGGAACGAAGGCGCTGCAATAGCAGGATCGCCGCGGACATCATGTGCATCTGCTGGTCAGAATCGGTGAACTGCCTGGACGAAGAAAGCGCGGCCAGCAAGCGGAATGTCGTTCGGTACGTTCACAAACGGCGTGCTGAATGGGCTGGGTTCGCGCGCATCGGCATCGAACAGGTTGCGGATCGAGAAGCCGAATTCCCAGGGTACGTTCTTGGGATCGGTCCTCAGATTCAGGTCCACCGTCATGTAATCGTCGATCTCGGGACGCGTATCCCCGGCCACACGCTTGCGCCCGCCCACCCAGTTCAATTGGGCATTCAAGCGCCAGTCCGGCATGAAGCGCCAGTCCGAGCGCAGGTAAACATGGTGACGTGGCGCGTTGCCTGCATCGGCATTGGCCG
>DATBUE010000361.1:0-2898 GCA_036516375.1 Noviherbaspirillum sp.
CCGCCTGTCCAAAAATAAAGCTACGGCAAGCCCACAAGGCTGGACCGTCAGGCAGCAAGAGCATCTAACCCCAAGACTAGCTTTGGCTGGAGACAAACAATGAATGCACCCCTGACGCCGGACCAGCGCCCGCTGCTGGAAAACCTGTCACTGGACGACAAGTTCACCCTGGAACGTGGCCGCGTCTTCATGACCGGCACGCAAGCGCTGATTCGCCTGGCCATGCTGCAGCGCCAGCGAGACGCGCGCGCCGGCTTGAACACCGCCGGCTACATCTCCGGCTATCGCGGCTCGCCGCTGGGCAATGTGGACTTGACGGCCATGAAGGCGCGCAAGTACCTGGAAGCGCAGCACGTGAAGTTTCATCCCGGCGTCAACGAAGATCTGGCCGCCACCAGCGTGTGGGGCACGCAGCAGGTGAACCTGTTCCCCGGTGCGAAGTACGACGGCGTGTTTGCGATGTGGTACGGCAAGGGGCCGGGCGTGGACCGCTGCGGCGACGTGTTCAAGCACGCCAACATGGCCGGCACCGACCGCAATGGCGGCGTGCTGGTGATCGCCGGTGACGACCACGCTGCCAAGTCGTCGACCACGGCGCACCAGAGCGAGCACATCCTGAAGGCATGCGGCATTCCGGTCCTGTATCCGTCCTCGGTGCAGGAATACCTGGATTACGGCCTGCATGGTTGGGCGATGTCGCGCTATACCGGCTTGTGGGTCGCGATGAAATGCGTGACCGACATCGTCGAATCCGGCGCCGTAGTCGAGGTCGATCCGGACCTTCCGATCACGGTGCCGCAGGAATTCGCCTTGCCACCGGGCGGCTTGAACATTCGCTATCCGGACACCGTGCTCGACCAGGAAGCGCGCATGAACCACTACAAGTGGTACGCCGCTCTCGAGTACGTGCGCGTGAACAGGTTGAACCGGATCATCTGGGACAGCCCGCGCGCGAAGATCGGCATCATCACCGCCGGCAAGTCCTATCTCGATACGCGCCAGGCGCTGGCCGACCTCGGCATCGATGAAGCGGTCGCGCGCGAGATCGGTATCAGGCTGTACAAGATCGGCATGACCTGGCCGCTGGAAGCCGAAGGCGTGCGCGCGTTTGCGCAGGGGCTGGAAGAAATCATCGTCGTCGAGGAAAAGCGCCAGATCCTCGAATACCAGTTGAAGGAAGAGCTGTACAACTGGCGCGACGATGTGCGTCCGCGCGTGGTCGGCAAGTTCGACGATACCGGCGAGTGGAGCAGCAACCATCGCGAGGGCCACGGCAACTGGCTGCTGCCCGCGACCTATGAACTGAACCCGGCCCAGATCGCGCGTGCGATCGCGATGCGCATTTCGAAATACTTTGCCGGCCATCCCGTCGAGCAGCGCGTCAAGGAGCGCATCGCCTACCTGGAAGCGAAGGAGGCAGTGCTGAAGGTTGGCAGCAAGCCGGACCCGACCAAGGACCGCGTCCCGCATTTCTGCTCCGGCTGTCCGCACAACACTTCGACGCGCGTGCCCGAAGGCAGCCGCGCCCTGGCCGGCATCGGTTGCCACTACATGGTGCTGTGGATGGACCGCAGCACCTCGACCTTCACCCACATGGGGGCCGAAGGCGTGACGTGGACCGGGCAGGCGCCGTTCACCACCGAGCAGCACGTGTTCACCAATCTTGGTGACGGCACCTACTACCACTCCGGCCTGCTGGCGATCCGCGCGGCGGTGGCGGCCAAAGTCAACATCACCTACAAGATCCTCTACAACGACGCAGTAGCGATGACCGGCGGCCAGCACGTCGACGGTCCGCTCGATCCGGCGATGATTTCGCGCCAGCTTGCTGCCGAAGGTGTCGCTCCCATCGTGGTGGTGACCGACGAGCCGGACAAATATCCTGCCACCGTGAACTGGGCCAGCGGCGTGACGATCCGTCATCGCGACGAGCTCGACGCGGTGCAGAAGGAGCTGCGTGAAGTCAAGGGCGTCTCGGCTCTGATCTACGACCAGACCTGTGCTTCGGAGAAGCGACGGCGCAGGAAGAAGATCGGCCCCGACGGGCAACCGGCCTATCCTGACCCGGCAAAGCGCGTGGTGATCAACGAAGCCGTGTGCGAAGGTTGCGGCGACTGCAGCGTGCAATCGAACTGCCTGTCGGTAGAGCCGCTGGAAACCGAGTTCGGGCGCAAGCGCCAGATCAACCAGTCCTCATGCAACAAGGATTTTTCCTGCGTGAAGGGCTTTTGCCCCAGCTTCGTTACGGTCGAAGGCGGACGCCTGCGCACGCCGAAGAAGGCGTCCGTATCCGCCGACTCCGGTGCGACGCGTCTGCCTATCCTCGACGGCAGCAAGCTGCCGCGTCCGGCCGTGCCTGCGCTCGATGACGCGAGTGAACCCTTTGGCATCCTGGTGGCCGGTGTCGGTGGCACCGGCGTCGTCACCATTGGCCAGATCCTTGCCGTTGCCGCGCACGCGGAAGGCAAGGGGTGCTCGGTGCTGGACATGAGCGGCCTGGCGCAGAAGGGCGGGCCGGTGATGTCGCATGTGCGGCTGGCCGACCATCCGGACGACATCCATTCCACGCGCGTGGGCACCGGCGCGGCCGACCTCGTGATCGGCTGCGACGTGATCGTCACCGCCAGCCGCGATGCGCTGTCGCGCATGGGTGAAGGCCGCACCTATGCGGCGGTCAATTCGACCGGCGCGCCGACCGCCGCGTTCGTGAAGAACCCGGACTGGCAATTTCCCGGCGCGGCCGCTGAAGACAGTATCCGCGCCGCCTGCGGCAATGAGCGTGTCGATATCGTCGATGCCGGCAAGGTCGCCACCGCGCTGATGGGCGACAGCATCGCGACCAACATGTTCATGCTCGGCTACGTGTGGCAGAAGGGCTGGGTGCCCTTGTCCGAAGCG
>DATBUE010000362.1:0-4700 GCA_036516375.1 Noviherbaspirillum sp.
TACACGGTGCTGCAATGGATTGCGGGCTACGCCACGATCCATCTGTTTCCCGTGCTCGTGTAAGTGCGTCGTGCCGGACTTCCCCCTTCTTCAAGACGTGTGTAAAAGATGCTGGTCGGCGCGTCCGCGAGCCGGGAAAAACAGGCTCTCAATGCCGCGCCAACAGCCGATCGAATTTCTGCAGCATGCCCTTGCGGTTCTTGTGCCTGCTTTCGTAACTGCGCAGCCGGCGTATGTCCGCAGGGCGCAATCCGTCGAGGTGTTTTTCCACTTCGGCGCTCGTCATCTGCTGGTAGTTCTCGACCGGCAGGCCGCGATCCGGTGACCTGCCTTGCGCCTTCATGCCGCGTTCCCCCCTGGTCTCGCCGTACTGCTTGCGCTGCTTGTTGACGATGCGCGCGGCGACCTCCTCTTCGCGTCCGGCATAACGATGTTCCTTCTTGAAGCGCTGCTCCAGTTGCTTGTATTCGCGCTCGCGCTTGCTGCTGGCTCCGGCTGGCATGACGATCTCCTGTGCTTGCGATTCCAATGGATGATGGGAGCACGCTCGACGCCTCGCGGTTCCACCGGAGTTCGCGTCTTCTTCTGCGCTCATACGCCGCCGTGGTGTGCTTTGTGCTTGCTCCTTGTGCCTTCCGCCAAATCATCCGGGACAGGAGGCAAGCATGCGGGTATTCCGAGCAGATCATCTGGTCACCATGGCCGTCGCGCCCATCATCTGGAGCGTCCACTTCGTCCTTTGTTATGTACTGGTATCGCTGGGCTGCGCACTTGGCTGGACCGAATCGGGCATCCTCGGCATGAATGCGGTGGAAGCCGGCATTGCCCTCGCTTCGCTCGCCGCCCTGGCCATGCTCGGCTACACCGCCGCCCTGAACATGGAGAAATACCGCGATGCGCCGCGCGACGCGTCCGGCGCCAACGATCCGAGCGCCTTCGTTGCACTCAATTCCGTGCTGCTGTGCGGGCTGTCCACCGTATCCCTGATCTGGGTGGCTTTTCCGGTGGCGGTGTTGCCGATGTGTGCGACGTGAAGGAAAAGAAGAACAGCTCGGTGCGTTCACCGCTGGCAGGCACACGCGTGCCCGTCTTGATGTTTGCCGTGAACAAGACCATCTCGATCCGCACTCCCTCCCTCGCAGCCTTGAGCCTGCTCACTGCCGCGCCAAGCGCCCAAGCGCACGAAGGCAGCCACGGTTGGTGGACGCTCGATCCTTGGGTCGTGCTTCCCTTGCTGCTGTTTGCGGCTGCCTACGTTTTCGCAGTCGCAAAAGCATATTCGAGCGACTCACGACCGCAACGCCTGCGCGCAATGCGCCCGCCCGCCCTGCTCGCATGCGCAGGCGCCCTGGGCGCCCTGTTTCTTGCGCTGATCTGGCCGCTCGATGCACTCGGCGAACTCAGCTTCGCCGCCCACATGACGCAGCACATGATGCTGATCGCCGTTGCAGCCCCCCTGCTGGTCTTTGCCGAACCCGGTGTCGCGCTGACGCGTACCTTCCCGACGGCCACGGCACCAATGCGTGCGCTGCGCCGCTCGCGTTTGCTGCGGGTTGCCTTGAAGCCGCGTACTGCGTTTGCTGTGCACGCCGCTGTGATCTGGGGATGGCACGCCCCGGGGCTGTTCGAACTGGCACTGCGCAACGATCTTGTGCACGTGCTTGGCCACCTCAGCTTCTTCGGCAGTGCTCTGCTGTTCTGGACTTCCCTGCGCCAGGCCGGGCGCGCAGGCGGCGACGGCTATGGCATCGCCGCCCTCGGCACCCTCGGCACGCTAATGCACATGGGCTTGCTGGGAGGCTTGCTGACCTTCGCGCCGCACCCGTTGTACAGCACCTACGACGAAACCGCACTCGCAACCCTCGCCGCGATCACCCCGCTCGAAGATCAGCAATTGGCCGGACTGGTCATGTGGGTACCGGCCGCGATTCCCTACCTGATTGCCGGCCTCGGCTTCGTCCTCGCGTGGCTGCGTGATGCGCAGCGACATGCAGCGAGAGCGGATTCGCCCTGACTGGGTCAGCCGAGGCCAAGGTAGATTGTCTACGGAACAAAGCGCGGCGACGCGACATAGCGAGTGCCATGGCAAGGAACCCCTACGCCTTGCTGCGAGCAAGCGGTCCGGCATCGGCAAGCTGGTCGGAACGAATCCGCTCTAAGTTCGAGTAACGTCGGCGTAGCAACACAGGGAAAACGTGTTGCGAAAAACTTGATGCAAAAAAAATGCCGCCCGAAGGCGGCATTCCATTCAGGCAGAACGCTTGCTCACTCGCGCGAGAGCTTCTCCAGCGCACCCGCGTCAGCCACTGCAACCGCCGTCATGTTGACGATGCGACGCGACGTCGCAGCCGGGTTCAGAATGTGCACACACTTGGCCGCACCGAGCAGGATGGGGCCGACTGTCACGCCGTAACCGCCGGTGATCTTCAGCAGGTTGAACGCAATGTTGGCCGCATCCAGCGAGGGCATGACCAGCAGGTTGGCGCTGCCGGTCATCTTGGTACCCGGCAAGAAATGGCGGCGCACTTCCTCTGACAGCGCTGCATCGCCCTGCATCTCGCCTTCGACTTCCAGATCAGGCGCAGCCTGCACCAGCAGATTGCGCGCTGCACGCATCTTGCGCGCCGACGGACGAGTGGAAGAGCCGAACATCGAGTGCGACAGCATGGCCACCTTGGGTTGCAGGCCGAACTGGCGAACGCCTTCCGCTGCGAGCTGGGCGATCGCCGCCAGCTCCTCCGCGCTCGGGTCGTCGTTGACATAGGTATCGGCGATGAACAGCGTGTGCTTCTCCAGCATCAAGGCATTCATCGCGGCAAACACCTTCGCTCCCGGCGCCAGGCCGATCACGTCGCGCACATGCTCCAGATGCCCGTCGAAACGGCCGACAGTGCCGCACAGCAGTGCATCGACATCGCCCTTCTTCAGCAGCATGCTGCCGATCAAGGTGTTCGAACGACGCAGCGCCGTCTTGGCCATGTCCGGGGTGATGCCATCGCGGCCGCGCAGTTCGTGATAGGCCTCGTGGTAATCGCGATAGCGCGGATCGTCTTCCGGATCCACCAGCTCGAAATCGACGCCGGCCTGCAGGCGCAGCCCGGCCTTCTTGATGCGCATCTCGATCACGTGCGGACGGCCGATCAGCACCGGCTTGGCCAGGCCTTCGTCGACCACGGTCTGCACCGCGCGCAGCACACGTTCTTCCTCGCCCTCGGCATAGGCCACGCGCTTGGGCGCGGACTTCGCCATCGAGAACACCGGACGCATGATCATGCCAGTGTGGTAAACCAGTTGCGACAGTTGCTGGCGATAGGCAGCCATGTCCTTGATCGGACGGGTCGCAACCCCGGACTCCTCGGCCGCCTTGGCGACAGCCGGCGCAATCTTCTCGATCAGACGCTGGTCGAAGGGCTTGGGAATGATGTACTCGGGACCGAAGGTCAGGTCCTGTCCGGCATAGGCCTGGGCGACCGCATCATTCGTTTCGGCTTCAGCCAGCTCCGCGATCGCCTTGACGCAGGCGAGCTTCATCTCCTCGGTGATCTTGGTCGCACCGCAATCGAGCGCGCCGCGGAAGATGTAGGGGAAGCACAGGACGTTGTTGACCTGGTTCGGGTAATCCGAACGGCCGGTGGCGATGATGCAGTCCGGCCGCGCGGCCTTGGCCACTTCCGGACGAATCTCCGGTTCCGGATTGGCCAGGGCCAGGATGATCGGCTTGTCGGCCATGGTCTTGACCATGTCGCCGGTCAGCACGCCGGAGGTCGAGCAACCGAGGAAGACGTCCGCATTCTTGACGATGTCAGCCAGCGTGCGCGCGTTCGTATCCTGCGCATAGCGGGCCTTGTTGGCTTCCATTCTCTCGTCGCGCCCGACCCAGATCACACCCTTGGAGTCGGCAACGTAGATGTTCTCGCGCTTGACGCCGAGGCTGACCATCAAGTCCAGGCAAGCGATGGCGGCCGCGCCAGCACCGGAAGCCACCAGTTTGATATCGCTGATCTTCTTGCCGACCACCTTCAGGCCGTTCAGCAGCGCCGCGGAAGAAATGATCGCGGTCCCGTGCTGGTCATCATGGAAGACCGGCACGTTCATGCGCTCGCGCAGCTTCTTCTCGATGTAGAAGCATTCCGGCGCCTTGATGTCTTCGAGGTTGATGCCGCCGAACGTCGGCTCCAGCATCGCGATCGCCTCGACCAGCTTGTCCGGATCGTGTTCGGCCAGCTCAATGTCAAACACGTCCACGCCGGCGAATTTCTTGAACAGGCAGCCCTTGCCTTCCATGACCGGCTTGCCGGCCAGCGGGCCGATATCGCCCAAGCCGAGCACCGCGGTGCCGTTGGTAATCACTGCCACCAGATTGCCACGCGAGGTGTATTCTGCCGCCGTGGCAGGGTCCTTCGCGATCTCTTCACAGGCGTAGGCCACGCCCGGCGAATAGGCCAGCGACAGGTCGCGCTGGTTGGAAAGCGCCTTGGTCGCGTTGACCTCGATCTTGCCCCGGGTGGGGCTGCGGTGGTATTCGAGCGCAGCCTCGCGCAACTGATTGTCTATGGCTCCGTCGCCAGTCTTGTCCGTCATGATCTCTTAATCGTCTTGTATGTTCGAAGGCGGGCACCCGCCGCGTGGCCTGCATTGCAAAACGAATGAAGTCTGGCAGCGTTCCTTGTGGGAGCCGCTCCTCGGATTTCGTTCGAAAT
>DATBUE010000363.1:0-3858 GCA_036516375.1 Noviherbaspirillum sp.
TGACCGGCGGCGTCGCCCATGATTTCAACAACATCCTGCAGATCATCGCGGGCAATCTCGAACTGCTAAAACTTGAATTCGCTGGCACTCCCCAGGCAGGAAACCGCCTGCAGCAGGCGCGCTTGGCGGTCGAGCGTGGGGCCAAGCTTGCATCGCAGTTGCTGTCCTTTGCGCGTCGCCAGCCGTTGCAGCCGCTTCCGACCAATCTCGGGCGCGTGCTGCGCGAGATAGACGATCTGCTGCGCCGTGCGCTGGGCGAGTCGGTCGAAATCGAGACCATCGTCAGCGGCGGCCTGTGGACCGCTTCGGTGGATCGCAACCAGCTCGAAAACGTGATCCTGAACCTGGCCATCAATGCCCGCGACGCCATGAAGTCGGCAGGGAAGTTGACGATCGAGGTGGGCAATGCGGCGCTTGACGATCACTACGTGCGGCTGCATCCCGACGTGAATGCCGGCCAGTACGTGATGCTGGCCATTTCCGACACCGGCAGCGGCATGCCGCCCGAGGTGATGGAGCGCATTTTCGAGCCCTTCTTCACGACCAAGCCGGAAGGCGAAGGCACCGGCCTGGGGCTGAGCATGGTGTATGGCTTCGTCAAGCAGAGCGGCGGCCACATCAAGGTCTACAGCGAGCCCGGCCACGGCACGACCTTCAAGCTCTATCTGCCGCGCGTGCAGCAGAGCGAGGCGCAGGTGACCGACGTACGTGCGGCGCCCGTCACTGGCGGGAGCGAGACAGTACTGGTAGTCGAGGACGACGCTGCGGTGCAGGCCATTGCAGTGGAGATGCTGAGCGGCCTCGGGTACAAGGTCTTGCGCGCAGTCGACGCGCAAAGCGCATTGAGCATTCTGCAAAGCGGCATTGCAGTCGACCTGCTGTTTACTGACGTGGTCATGCCCGGCCCCTTGCGCAGCCCGGACCTGGCGCGTCAGGCGAAGGCCATCCTGCCGGGAATAGGTGTGTTGTTTACCTCCGGCTATACGCAGAACGCCATCGACCACGGCGGTCGGCTCGATCAGGGCATGGAGCTCATCAGCAAACCGTATCGGCGCGAAGACCTGGCGCGCAAGGTGCGTCAGGTTCTCGATGAGAGAAAAAAGAGCGCGCCGCAGGAGATTGCGAATCCCACGCCCGCGAGCCCGGCTGTCCTGCCCGGCATTGTTCCGACATTTCGCATTCTGGTGGTCGAAGACAACGAGGATTCGTTGCTGATGCTGTGCGAAGTGCTGGAAGTCCTTGGCCATGTCCCGAAAGGGGCGTCCAACGCCGAAGAGGCGTTGAAGCTGCTGGCTGCCGAACCGTTCGACATACTCTTGACCGACGTTGGCTTGCCGGGAAAATCAGGCCGCGAACTTGCCGAGCAGGCGGTGCAGGCCCGTCCCACGCTTCAGGTCATCTTTTGCTCCGGCTACGGCGATATCCTCGACGCCAAGGTGCCAGCCTTGTCCTTGCCCAAGCCCTACGATCTGGAAAAGATCACCAAGGTACTGGCGAAGGCGGCGACCAGCGCTGCAGCTGGGAAGTAGCCGTTCCCGCAGCAGCCTTGGTCTTGGCCTCGTAGCTGCGGGAATGGCACCTCAAGCGTGCGGACTCGCCCTTTGAGCGTGCGTGGAAGACGCCTGCGAAAACTGCAAGGCGGCGAGGCTGGCATACAAACCGTCATGCGCGACCAGCTCGGCATGGGTGCCGGTTTCGACGATGCGCCCATGCTCCATCACGACGATGCGGTCGGCGCTTTGCACCGTCGCCAATCTGTGCGCAATCACCAGCGTTGTCCTTCCAACCATCGCCGCTTCCAGCGCCGTTTGCACCAGGCGTTCGGATTCGGCGTCGAGCGCGCTGGTGGCTTCGTCCAGCAAGAGCAAGGGCGGGTTCTTCAGCAAGGCGCGCGCGATGGCGATGCGCTGGCGCTGGCCGCCGGATAGGCGCACGCCGCGTTCGCCTAGAAAAGAGTGGTAGCCCTCGGGCAGACGTTCGATGAATTCATGGGCGGCGGCCAGTTTGGCGGCGGCGATGACTTCCTCGTCGCTGGCATCGGCGCGGCCGTAGCGGATGTTTTCGAGCGCGTTGGCCGAGAAGATCACGGTGTCTTGCGGAACCACGCCGATTGCACTGCGCAGCGCATGCAGATCGAGTTCGCGGATGTCGACGCCATCGAGCAGGATGCGGCCGGCTTGCGGATCGTAGAAGCGCAGCAGCAGCTGGAACAGGGTGGATTTGCCGGCGCCGGATGGGCCAACCACCGCGACCGTTTCGCCAGGCAGGACCTGCAGCGAGAAGTCGCTCAGTGCCGGTTGCTGCGGGCGTGAGGGGTAGTGGAAGGCGAGGTGTTCCATCACGAGGGCCGCGCCATTGCCGGCACGTGGGGGCAGGGCGCGCGGTTGCGCCGGCGGTTGGATGTCCGAGCGCAGCGCCAGCAATTCCAGGAGGCGTTCGGCGGCCCCGGCGGCGCGCTGGGCGTCGCCGATGACTTCGGAGAGCGCGCCGACCGCGCCGGCGACGATGGCGGCGTACAGCACGAACTGGCCGAGTTCGCCGCCGCTCATGCGTCCGGCGATCACTGCATGCGCGCCGAGCCAGAGCACGAACACCACGCCGCCGAACACCAGCAGGATCGCGGCCACCGTCAACAGGCTGCGCGCGCGGATGCGCTGCAGGGCGGTACGAAAGGCGCGCTCGACGGAATCGCCAAAGCGGCAGGCTTCGATCTGCTCGTGGGTGAAGGCTTGTACGGTCGGCATGGCGTTGAGTATTTCGCCGGCCAGGGCCGAGGCGTCTGCCACCCGGTCCTGCGAATCGCGCGACAGACGGCGCACGCGGCGGCCGAACAGCACGATGGGCAGTACCACCAGCAACAGCAGCACGATGATGATCGCGGAGAGCTTGACGCTGGTGACGAACAGCATGGCCAGTCCGCCGACGAACAGCAGCGCGTTGCGCAGCGCCAGCGAAATGCTGGTGCCGACCAGGGTCTGGATCAGCGTGGTGTCCGTGGTCAGGCGCGAGAGCACTTCGCCGGTGCGCGTGGTTTCGAAGAATTGCGGGCTTTGCTGCACGACGTGCGCATACACCGCGCGACGCAGGTCGCTGGTGACACGTTCGCCCAGCCAGGAAACCATGTAGAAGCGTGCCGCGGTGGCGACACCGAGCACGCAGGCCACGCCGAACAGGGCGAGGAAATACAGGTCGATATGCGCTTCGCTGCCGGCGCGACCAATTGCGTCCCCCACGCTGGCGGCACCGAAGCCGATATCGATCATCTGGCGAAACGCGTACGGCACCGCGAGCGTCGCCGCAGCGGCCAGCACCAGCGCAATGCCGGCCAGCACGAACTCGCGGCGGTAGGGCGCGAGGAAGGGGAGCAAACCCTTGAGTGTTGCGAGGCTGCCGCGTGGGCGGCTGTTTGCGGTGTCGTTCATAGTTTCATCGGCGAGACGTAGCCGGTCATTTCCAGATAGCCGTGCCCGACCTGGTGGCCGTCGCGCAGGACCGTCACCGCGCCTTCCCAGTAGACGGCACCGGTGGAGGCGCGCGAGTCGAGTTCCTGGTCGTCGAACAACGGTTCGAGTTGCCAGCTTTTGTTGCCGGCGTTGATCGTGACGGCGACCGGATAGGTGGCACCGGTACGTGGCGAGCGCCAGGTGCGGCGCGCCGTGAACCGTACCGCGTCCGGTCCGAGCTTTTCGGTTTTGCCATCGGGCGTACGCAGCGCTGCATGCGCCCAGCGCGTCGACCCATCCCTGCCGCGGATGCGGAACGCAACCAGCGCGCTGCCGTCGTCGAGATTGATGCCGGCCCAATCCCACCCTGCGGCTTTCTCGTCCAGCACCGTGGTCGACCATTCGTGATCCAGCC
>DATBUE010000364.1:0-3574 GCA_036516375.1 Noviherbaspirillum sp.
CGCCGGTACATGCCACTAATGATTTACCGATGTCAGGATTTGATGAATGGTACGTTTTCGAAGTTGTTCCTACGATTTTCCCAAGACAGAATTTCGTGAATCGGTATGGCTTCTCGACGTTGGACAGCGATAATGAGGCAACCAAGATGTTTTGGGCGCAGATCGAAGAAGCACAGCCGTTGCATGCTCTTGGCGCAGGTACGCCAAATATGTTCTTTACCACGCGAGACAAGGTGACGTTCGAGCGTGTGAAAAGGATTGGCGCGTTTATCGACGCCGCCCCTACGGACCAATCAACTTAGACGTTAGTAAGCGTAGCACTTCGGGCCAATGAAGCCACAGCGCGGCCTACGCGCTACGCGTTTATTAGTTAGGAGGGGAGAGAGTTTGTTCATTGATCCGACAATGTTGCGCGCGGCAATCAACAAGCACGGCGCTGGCTATTACCCCTATAGCTCCGAGGATACGTTCGAGCTTCTGAGGTGCGAGACGACCCGGTTTGTAGTCACCAGGGTTCCCAAGGAGTTCGTGCCATCTCTCCTGATCTTTGCGGCTCATTCTTACGTGCGCGCGTTCGGCCAACCGGCGGACGAGGATTGGGGGTATGTCACTGTAAGAAGCGGCACTTCGGGCGACCTGGAAAATCTCGTCAGGCAACTTGATTCAACAGATTCGCCTGAAAGTCTGAAGTACAAATCAGTGGCAATGCGCGGCTTAGAGCATCTGGAGAACTTGTTGATCATCTCTGGACGCGACCCCTGCATAGAACTTATCGTCTCGGAGACCGACGATTTGTTTATTTCCTTGCAGTGGTATACAACGGGCTGAGGCAAATATTGCCCGATATCTCTTATGAAATTTTTGACCTTCGCATCCTCGCTTCTTCTGATATCCATTCTTAATGCAACAAACGCGTTTTCTCAGCAGTCATTTCAACTGTCGTCCAAGTTCTACGAAGCGAGCTTTACTACAGGGGCTTGGAACGGGCAGCACCGCTTTGGAAATGTTTTCTGCCTAACCTTTCCACGGGCACCAGACGCCGAAGCACTGGCGGAAGCCATGTATAACAACAACACCCTTTACTTCAGTCGTACGGCGTACAAGGACATGACAGCGCTTTATGTGGTGACTTCGACTGTCCCGGCTGGCCGGTCTGTTGATGACGAAATCGAGAATCTCGCCTCTCGAAATCAAAGAAACGTAGAGACCTATCCCACGAATTTCAAGCAAAGTCGGCTCAAAGGTTTGCTTGGCCCATCTCTCGTGCTAACAGTGCGAAACACAACGCAGGGACCGAAAGGGGCGCCCTTTCCATTGGCACTGTCGATCTCAAATCATCCAGATGGCCGGTTGTCCTCTCTCTCTGTTCATCGTCTCTTCGTTCGCGGTGACGACCGTATTGAAGTGGCAGGTCTTCGTTACTTCAAATCGCCCATCGGCACGGATGGCGAGGCAGAAGCAGTCTTGGAACTTTCGTCATTTGTCGAGGCGGCCGCTGACTCATTGCAGTCTTGCACCGCCAATATGCCGCCGAGAGGGCAGGAACACTGAGAGGGCTACGTTTCATTTCACTTGTCAGTACGCGAATCCCGACCTGAGGACATCTCACCGTGCCACCGCCCTCAACGGCGGCAATTTCTTCTCCACCTGTTCCACCACACTGCCCAGCTTCGCAAGGAACACCTGCGCCGCCGGTGACAGGTTGCGATCGCGCCGATGCAGCAGCCCGATCGTGCGCGCCGCACTCGCATCCTTGAGCGGCTTGCTGACCATCCCTTTCAGATTCAGCTCGGGCAAGGCCAAACGCGGCAGCACCGTGATGCCCAGGCCCTGGCGCACCATGCCCACCGCCGTCGTCATGTGCGTGACGTCGTAGTGCGAGGAAGCGGCGGCGCCGGCTTCGCCTTGCGTGGTGCGGTCGAACTGCTGGCGCATGCTGGAACCTTGTGACAGCAGGATCAGGTCGTGCGGCAGCAGGTCTCGCCAGTAGAGGGCCGAGCGCGCGGCCAGTGGGTGCGACTGCGGCACCACCACCAGGAAGGCATCGTCCAGCAGCGGCTGGAAGGCGAGGTCGGCGACGGGTTCCAGCATGGTGGCCAGTGCGAATTCGATCTGGTTCGTGCGCAGCATGGCGATCAGTTCGTCGTTGTGCGCTTCCACCACGCGCACGCGCAGCGTGGGATGCGTGGCGCGCAGGGCGGCCAGCGTGGGCGGGATCAGCGTCAGTGAGGTGGAGGGCAGGGCGCCCATCACGATGGAGCCGCGGCGGGCGGCTGCGAGGTCGAGCACGCTGCGGTATCCCTCTTCCAGGTCCGTTATCGGGCGCTGCACGCGCAGGAAGAACTCTTTCCCCGCTTCGGTCAGGCTGATGCTGCGCGTGCTGCGCTCGAACAGGCGCACGCCGAGCACTTCTTCCAGGTCCTGGATCAGTGCGGTGAAGGAGGGCTGGGTCACGCCCAGCCGGTCGGCCGCGTGGGTGAAGGAGCCGCACTCGACGGCGAGCAGGAAGGCCTTGAGCGGCCGGTATTTGATATTGATAGCCATCGCCTAAGAATAGCCAATAAATATCGAATTGTCCGAAGAGGCGTGTGGCGTGATGATGAGGCCGTCATCTCACCAAGCCCACTCTCATGGACGCACAACACAGCAAACCTTTCCGCCTCGGTGCCAACTGGCGCACCGGCCTTGGCGGCAGCGATGTCATCACTTCCATCAACCCGGCCGACGGCAGCGTGGCCGGTGTTGTCACGCGCGCCTTGCCGAAGGACGTGGACGAGGCCGTTGCCATCGCCTGGGACGCCTTCCGCACCAAGCCCTGGCGCAAGCTGCGGCTGGACCAGCGCGCGACGACCTTGTACGAGATCGGCCGCCGCCTGGCCGCTGAGCGCGAACCGTTGGCGCGTCTGCAGATGGCCGACAGCGGCAAGCCGTGGAAGGAATGCCTGAACATGGTTGACATGGCGGCCGGCCACTTCCGCTATTACGCCGCCGTTTGCGAAACCTGGCAGAACGAAATGACGCCGGCGCGCGGCGAGTATTTCTCGATGGCGCTGGCCGAGCCCTTCGGTGTGGTCGCCTGCATCACGCCGTGGAACTCGCCGATCATGAACGAGGCGCAGAAGGCCGCGCCCGCGCTGGCCGCCGGCAATGCGGTGCTGATCAAGCCTTCGGAAGAAACGCCGCAACTGGCAATCGAATTGGCGCGCATCTGCACCGAAGCCGGCTTGCCGGAAGGCTTGCTGACGGTCTTGCCCGGTTATGGCGAGGACGTGGGCGCGGCGCTGGTCAAGCATTCGGGCGTGCGCATGGTGTCCTTTACCGGCGGCACCGAGACCGGGCGCGCGATTGCGGCCATCGCCGGCCAGCGCCTGATTCCGGTCGGCCTGGAGCTGGGCGGCAAGTCGCCGCACATCGTGTTCGACGATGCCGATTTCGACAAGGCCGTGGCCGGCGTGATGAGCGGGATCTTCGGCTCGGCCGGGCAGAGCTGCGTGGCCGGTTCGCGCCTGTTCGTGCAGAAGTCGATCTACGAGCGCTTTATGGCCGAGCTGGTCGCGCGCACGGCCAAGGTGCG
>DATBUE010000365.1:0-6614 GCA_036516375.1 Noviherbaspirillum sp.
CGCGGCTTCGCGATCAAGTTCAAGACGGTGGACGGCAACTGGGATCTGGTGGGGAACAACCTCAAGGTCTTTTTCATTCGCGATGCCATCAAGTTTCCTGACATGATCCATGCCTTCAAGCCGGACCCCGTGACCAATCGCCAGGAGCCGTGGCGCTTCTACGATTTCGTGTCGCAATCGCCGGAAGCGCTGCACATGATCACCTGGGTCAAGAGCCCCTGGGGCATCCCGGCCACCTATCGCGAGATGGAAGGCTCGGGCGTCAATACCTACAAGCTGGTCAACGACCAGGGCGTGGCGCACCTGGTGAAGTTCCACTTCCAGCCGAAGCAGGGCGTGCGTAATCTCACCGCTGCACAGGCTGCCGAAATCCAGGCGCACGAGGTCGGCCATGCCACCAAGGATCTGTACGAAGCGATCGAGCGCGGCGAATTTCCCGAGTGGGACTTCTGCGTGCAGATCATGAGCGACGGCGACCATCCTGAACTCGATTTCGATCCGCTGGACGACACCAAGCGCTGGCCGGAAGACCAGTTCCCCTTGCGTAAGGTCGGGCGCATCGTGCTGGACCGCAATCCGGACAACTTCTTTGCCGAAACCGAGCAGGCTGCCTTCGGCACCGGCGTGCTGGTCAACGGCATCGACTTCTCGGACGACAAGATGCTGCAGGGGCGCACGCTGTCGTACTCCGATACCCAGCGCTACCGCGTCGGCCCGAACTACCTGCAACTGCCGATCAACGCCCCGCAGGAACAGGCGCGCGCGCATACCAACCAGCAGGGCGGGCCGATGGCGTATTACGTGGACCCGACCGGCGGCAACAAGCACATCAATTACGAGCCGAGCCTGCTGGGCGGACTGCAGGAAGCGCCGAAACCGGACAAGGATTATCACCAGTGGGTCGAAGGCCATCTCGGCCGTTACCAGACCTCGCGCACTGCCGACGACTACCGGCAGGCGGGAGAACGGTATCGCAGCTTCGAGGACTGGGAGCGAGACGACCTGGTCAACAACATCGGCGGCGACCTGAAGCAGTGCCCGGAGCCGATCCAGCTGCGCATGGTGTGGCATCTGTGGCATTGCGACGAGGACTACGGCCGGCGCGTGGCGGAGGCGGCCGGGATCGATCTGGAAAAGGCGAAGGGATTGCCGCCGCTGGAAGGCAAGCCGGCGCCGCATCAGGCTCGGAGCGGCGCGACGTATACGAGCGGCAAGCAGGAGGCACTGGCGCGGGAACAGGAGAGCGTAGGGGCAAAGTAGGAGGCTTCTACCTGCCCAACGTGGCTACCTGTGGTTCCCGCGTAGCGGACAGAGTGCCGCCATCGGCCAGCTTGCAGTCTTTGTCGTCATGTTTTCTTCAATCTATTTCTTGCAGTCCGGGGAATCGTTCGCCTGCTTCAGGTACGCGATCAGGTCGGCACGTTCCTGTTTGTCCCCGATGCCTGCGTAACCCATGCTGGTGCCGGGCACGGCCTTTGCCGGTGCGGCAAGAAAGCGGTCCAGCGTTTTTTCATCCCAGACGATGCCGGAACGCCGCATTGCTTCGGAATAGGGGAAGCCCTTGACGCTGCCGGCCCGCCGCCCGAACAGGCCGCAGTGACGCGGGCCGGTACGGTCGTAGGCAAGCGAGTGGCACGCGGCGCAACGGGCGTACACCGCTTCTCCCGCCTGGACCCGGCCGGGAGAAGCAAGTCCGTCAGGCGCGCCCGTCATGAGGCCGGTGGCGAGGGCCAGGCCGGCAGCGATGTGGAAGGCGACGCGCATCTCCAACTCCGTTCAGGCGACAAAGGCCGACGGCACCGGCACTTCGCCGAGCGCATTGCGCAGGACGGCCCAGTGCATCGCCTCGTCGCCGAGTATGCTGGCCGCCGCCTTGGAGAGGTCGCGGTTGCCGAACAGCGGCACGGCGCCCAGATAGGCGCTCACCGCTCCCTTTTCCAGCATGGCGGCAAAACGCAGGACATCGGCCTGGTTCTTCAGCTTGTCGGTCGGGAAGGTGTACTTGTCCTTCGCCGAGACCGGCTTGCCGCCCAGCTTCGTGATAGTGCCGGCGAGTACGTCGGCGTGTTCCTTGTGATGGCCCTGGAAGGTCTTTGCCAGATCGAGCGCCGGCTTTTGCAACAGGCCGCTTTCGGCCCCGAGCTGGTAGGCGGCGATGGCTTCCAGCTCGGCGCCCAAGGCGGTATTCAGGATGCGCACATCCCCTTCGGCGGCTTCGCCTCCTCCCTTGGCAGCCAGTGCATCGCGCCCGGCCAGCAGGGCCACGGCCGCACCCGACAGCAGCAGGCCGGAACGGCCGAGGAAGGAGCGGCGGTCGGTCGCGATCAAAGGGTGATCGTCAGCTTGGTTCAGAAAAGACATGGTGGTTCTCCTTGGAGTGAGTGATGCAGCCTCAGGCCTGATTGCCTGCGGATTCCTTCAAGCGTTGCAGCACGCGGGCCACGATGCGGTCGCAGCGCGCACCGTCGAATCCGAAGGCATCGCCCAGCGCCACATCGAATTCGCGCGACAGCGATTCGCGCAACATGCTGCGGGCGCGGAAGAAGCGCGAGCGCACCGTCGCTTCCGGAATGCTCAGGCTGGCCGCGGTTTCCTCGACGCTCATTTCCTCCAGCGCGCGCAGCACGAACACGGTGCGAAAGCTTTCCGGCAGGGCGTCGATCTTCTTTTCCAGCAGCCGGCGCGCATCGGCGCGCATGGCGGCTTCTTCGGGTTGTTCGGGCAGCGCTTCGTTCATGCGGGTCTCGCCGGCTTGTTGGTCGGGTTCCTGGGTGCCGTCCAGCGCGATGATCTCGGCGCGTCGATTGGCCTTGCGCACGCGGGCGATGGCTTCGTTGACGACGATGCGCGTGAGCCACGTTGCCAGCGATGATTCGCCGCGGTACTTGCCGATGCCACGATAGGCCAGCAGGTAAGCGTCCTGCAGCACGTCTTCGGCTTCGGCGTCGTCCTTGACGATGCTGCGCGCGGTGCGATACAGCGGCCGGTTGTGACGCCGCATCAGCAGCTCGAATGCAGCCGGGTCGCCGTCGGCTATGCGCTGGGTGAGATCGGCGTCGCTCAGGGCGGGATCGGGGGCTTGCCTGGCAGGGATGGGCATCGGAGTCCGCAGAATGTTGTTGGTTTCAGGACATTAGATGAAACGAGTGCGCGCCACGTTCCGGCTTTCTGGTTGTTGCTTGTGCGGACCGGATTTCTCATGCTCGCATTCATCGCGCACCGCCAGCGCGGAGCAGGGCGATCCGCTTTAGACTGACGTCTTTTCATCTGGCCAGATCGAGGACGCCTTGCATCCCAGCATAGACTCGCGCAAGGCACCGGACGCCGCTCCGATCCTGGAGAGCATTACCGATGCCTTCTTCTCGCTCGGCGAGGACTGGAAGTTCGCCTACGTGAACGGCCAGGCCGAAAAGCTGCTGGGCAGCCCGCGCGAGGCACTGGTCGGGAAAGATGTGTGGCAAGCCTTCCCCGGCTTGCTGGGTTCGAAGTTCGAACAGTTGTACCGGCGTGTGGCGCGTGACAAGGTGCCGGAGACCATCACCGAGTTCTATCCCGACCATGCGCGCTGGTACCAGGTGCATGCCTACCCGTCCGAGCCGGGCATCTCGGTCTACTTCCGCGATGCCACCGAAGGCGTGCAGGCCGCAGAAGCGCTGCGCGCGAGCGAACAGCGCTTTCGCAAGATGGCCGATTCGATTCCCCAGATCGTCTGGATCGTGGATGGGGAAGGGCAGGGCATCTTCTTCAACCGCCAGTGGCGCGACTACACCGGGGTGCCTCTCGATCACGAATCCCCCGAGAACGTATCGGCCCACTTCGTGCACCCGGACGACCACCTGCCCACCATGCAGGCCTGGGAGCGCGCCGCGCGCGAGGGCAAGGTCTTCACGGTCGAGCACCGCATCCGCTCTGCAGCGGGCGAGTACCGCTGGTTCCTGGTGCGCGCCGAACCCGAATTCGATGCCGCGACCGGCAAGATCCTGCGCTGGTTCGGCACCTCCACCGATGTGCACGACCGCAAGCTGGCCGAAGCGGCGATGAAGAAGAACGAAGCGCGCTACCGCTCGGTGGTGCAATCGATCGACGACGGTTTCTGCATCATCCAGATGCTGTTCGACGATGCCGGCCGGCCGGTCGATTACCGCTTCGTCGAGGTCAATCCCACCTTCGAGCGCCAGACCGGCCTGCGCCATGCGCAGGGAAAAACCGCGCGCGAGCTGGCGCCCGATCTTGAGCAACACTGGTTCGACACCTACGGCGAGGTTGCGCGCAGCGGCAAGCCGATCCGCTTCGAAAGCGAGTCGAAGGTGATGGAGCGCTGGTTCGACGTCTATGCCTTCCGCATCGACGAACCCAGCACGCACCACGTGGCCCTGTTGTTCAAGGACGTGACCGAGCGGCGCCGCTTCGAGCAGGACATGCAGCAGGCCAACCGGCGCAAGGATGAATTCCTGGCGATGCTCGCGCACGAATTGCGCAACCCGCTGGCGCCGATCGGCGTGGCAGCCGAGTTGCTGCGCCTGGCGCCGGGCGATGTCGACCGGGTGCGCCAGAGCAGCGATGTGATTTCGCGCCAGGTACGGCACATCACCAGCCTGGTGGACGACTTGCTTGACGTGTCGCGCGTCACGCGCGGACTGATCACGCTCGAACTGGCCATGCTGGACCTGCGCAGCGTCGTCGCCGATGCAATCGAACAGACCCAGCCCCTGATCGAGGCGCGACGCCACCACTTCCGTGCCCATCTGCCACCGGATGCGGTCATGGTGCGCGGCGACCGCAAGCGCCTGGTCCAGATCGTCGCCAACCTGCTCAACAACGCCGCCAAGTACACGCGCGAAGGCGGGCGCATTGATCTGTCGATCGCAGCCGAAGCGCAGCATGTCACGCTTGCTGTCGCGGACAACGGCATCGGCATGACGCCGGAATTGTCGAGTCGGGTGTTCGATCTGTTCGCACAAGGACAGCGGTCCTCCGACCGCGACCAGGGCGGACTCGGCATCGGTCTGGCTCTAGTCAAGAGCCTGGTCGAGTTGCATGGCGGCACGGTCGCCGTGCACAGCGCTGGCCTGGGTAGCGGCAGCGAGTTCGCGGTGACCTTGCCGCGTACCCAGGATCTGCAAGACGCGCAGGTTGGCGGAGGCCAGGACCCGGTGCGCGTCCAGACGCAAGGCCTGCGCATCATGCTGGTGGAAGACAATCGCGACGCGGCGCAGATGCTGGCCTTGCTGCTGTGCGCCGCCGGCCACGAAGTCATCGTTGAGCACAGTTCGCGCCGCGCGCTGGAGCGCTCGCGCCTGGAGCGTCCGGCGGTCTGCCTGATCGACATCGGGTTGCCGGACATCGACGGGCATGAGCTGGCGCGGCGCCTGCGCAAGCAGGAGGAAACCGCGCACAGCGTACTGATCGCCGTCACCGGCTACGGCCAGGAACAGGACAGGAAGAACACCGCCGCCGCCGGTTTCGATCATCACTTCGTCAAACCGGTCGATACCGAAGCACTGGTTCAAGTCCTGTCCGGCATCGACCTGCACCCGCGCGCTTGATGCGCAGTGCGGCGCAATGCCGCACTACATAAGCGCCGCAGGGTGCTGCATGCACGCATCACTCCGCTTTCTCCCCCGCAAGCCCCGCGCGTTCGCAGGCCACGTTGCCAGCCATCTTTTTGATGAGTGGCATTTGATATCGATCCTGTTTGCAGCGCCTGTGGTTTTGCCGCCACGAACATCCGCGCCTTGATTTCGCGCACCGTCGATTCCGTGCGGCTACCTAGAATCGGACGAACAAGAGAGAGAAAGCGGCGCAAGGCCGTACAGGGAGTGTCTTTACCTGGAAGCCCAAAGTGAATATCAGACTTCATGCAACAGCAGTAGCAACCATCCTTGCTTTCTCGATGTTGACCGCGTGCGGCGGCGGTGGCGGTGGCGACAGTGCCGCATCCACGACCGAAATCGGTTCCCATACATCGCAAGGCAATTCACCCACGCAAACGCCGACGCAGCCTACGCAGCCATCCACCCAGCAACCCGCGCCCACGTCCGGCTCTTCTTCCGATTCGGACAGCGCATCCGGTTCACCGGAGCAACAAGCCTTCTCCGCCAGTCTGGTGCGAGCGCCGGTCGACGGCGAACAGATCAGCGGCATCGTGCGCCTCGAAGTAAGCGGGTCCGGCATCGCCAATGTGGAACTGCTGCCGCAAAGCGGCTACACACCGCGACTCGGTGTTTTCAACGTGAACACCGAAGGCACCTCCGCCTGGCTCGACTTCGACACGACCACCGTGCCGAACGGGACGCTGACCGTACGCATCAATGCCTTCGATGGCGCTGCCGGCAGCTCGGGCGCAAGCGAACAGGCCGTGATGCAGCCGCGCACCTGGCGCCTGCAAAACGATCCGCCGCCGTTCGGCTCGCAAGCCGGGCGTGCCGCGCGTTGCCAGATGATGGGCTTGCCGTACACGCCTGTTGACGATGCGCAGCCGGTCGTCTGCGTCGAGTGGGCATTGCCGTCGCCTCCGGTTCCGCCCGAGCAGTGCACGACGAAGCTCGATACGCCGTACAGCAATCCGGAAGACCGTCTCCCGGTATTGCGCGACGGCCGCCGCATTTCAAAGC
>DATBUE010000366.1:0-2446 GCA_036516375.1 Noviherbaspirillum sp.
CGCCCGCCACCCAATCGGGCGTGCCCGGGATGCGTTTGCACTGCAGCAGTGGCAACACGCGTGCGATCTCCCCGGTCGCCAGCCCGTATCCGTCATCGCCGATGTGAAAGACCAGGACTTGCATGTGCTCTCGTTCGGATAGGTTTGCTGCCGCGGCCGTCTCGAATCAGCGGGCATGCACGCTGCGAGGGACTTGTGCAGACAATGCAGCGTTACAGCGTCACCGCAAAGCTGGACACGCTCGCCTGCAGGTCCTGCGCCGCATATTGCAGTTGCTGCACCGCTTCGCTGGTGGCTTTGAGCGAATCCACCGTCTGCTGCGTCGCTTCATTCAACTGATTCATGGTTTCCGCGATCTGGGTCGCGCCCACCGATTGCGACTGCATGCCTTCCAGCACCAGCTCGAAGCGCGGCGTCAGATTGCGCACCTGTTCGATCACGCCGGACAACTGTCCGCCGACCTGCTGCACTTCGCCGGCGCTGCGCCGGATCTCGTCGGAGAACTTGTCCATGCCCATCACGCTGGCCGAGACTGCCGACTGCATTTCCTTGAGCATCTGTTCGATATCCCAGGTCGCAACCGAGGTCTGGTCCGCCAGGCGCCGGATCTCGCTGGCCACGACCGCGAAACCGCGCCCGGCCTCGCCGGCCTTTTCCGCCTCGATTGCCGCGTTCAGCGACAGGATGTTGGTCTGGTCCGCGACCTTGGTGATCGTGGTCAGTACGTTGTTGATGTTGCTGGCCTTTTCCGAGAGCGTGGCCAGCTTGGCATTGATTGCATCGGTGGCGCTGACCATGCGCTGCATCGTGCTGTCCATGCGCACGAGGCTGCCCTGCGCATCGCTGGTGGCGACCTGGGTGTAATCGGCAACCTGCCGCACCTCTTCCATGGTCTTGAGCAACTGCGCGGAATTGGCCGAGATTTCCTTGGTGGTGCTCAGCACCTCCACACTGGTCTGGGCTTGCTCGACCCCGGTGGCTTCCTGCTGGCGCGCCGAGGCGGCGATTTCGGTGGTCGAGGTCGTTACCTGGATGCCGGCCTTCTGCACCCGGTTCAGCAGCACGCGCAAGTTGTCGAACATGCGTCCCAGGCCTTCGCCGAGCTGGCCGATCGCATCGCTGCCGCTCACTGTCACGCGCCCTGTCAGGTCACCGGCGGTCGCGCGCGAAACCACTGCCAGCAGCGAATCGACCTTGCTGCGCAATTCGTCTGCGCTTTGCTGCTCGCGTTCGCGCGTGTCCTGCAATGCCTGTGCCATGTGATTGAAGTCTGTCGCCAGCCGTCCGAACTCGTCCCTGCTGTTGACCGGGACCCGCGCATCGCGCTTGCCGGCGCTGATGTCGGCCACCGTGGCACTGAGTCCACGCAGCGGCGTGAGGATGGCGCGCGACAGATAGAGCGCGATCAGGATCGCGGCCAGGATTGCGGCGCTGCCGCCGGCGACGAGCAGGAAGAACATCTCTTCGCGCAGATGGGTGGTGCGCGCCAGATGCGTGGCCAGCAGTTTGGCCTCGGTGTCCTCGAAGGTGCGCAGCAATTCCAGCGCTTCGGAAAGGTCACGGAAGCCACGGCTGGCTTCCAGCAGGCGCCCCATGTCGCCCGCCGCGCCTGGGGCATTGCCGAGCACGCGGCGCTTTTCGATCAGGGGATGGATGACATCGCGCTGCCAGTTGCCGACCAGCGTATTGATCTGTTGCAAACGCTCCCGTTGGATCCGGTTTGCTTCCAGCAGCGGTTGCAGGTGGAGGAATTGCTGCGCCAGCGCCGCTTCTTTCTGGGAGAGCCGGCTGACGAAGTCCGGGTTGCCGGTCAACAGGAAGCCACGGAACTGGGCCTGGATGTCGAGCACGCTTGCATGAATGTCATTGCCCTGAACCAGAATCTGCAGGATTTGGCGGTCTTCACGGTTGGCCTCGCTCAGGTCGGCGAATTTCTTGTAGCTGCTCAGCAAAAGCACGAGCAGGACGGCGAGGATGGCGCCGAAGCCGGTATAGAGTTTTTGTTGGATGCTGAAATCCCGGATCATTGAGGCTCCTGATTCGGCGCCCGGGTGCGAAGATCAGGAGGCGACCGGGCAATCCCGTTGGGGAACAGTGAAACGTGTCATGCACAGGATGAATGTAGCGCGCGGGCAGCACCCCGGCCATGACAGGACGCAACGCCCATGTGCCGTTAGTTGCCGCATGGTTAGAGCGGATGCGCCCTGACCAGCTCGCCGATGCCGGACGGCTTGCCCACGGAACAGCGTTGCGGCTCCTTGCCATGGCACCCGCCATGTCGCGTTGCCGCGCCTTGTTCCGTAGGCAATCCGCCTCGGCCTCGACTGAGCCGGTCAGGGCGAATCCGCTCTAGTAGCCAGTCAGTTTGAATTTGCGGGTTTCGTTACTGTCTGAGCATTCGGAACGGACTGCTGGGGAATGGCGATGAAGCAACCGAAATACGTGG
>DATBUE010000367.1:0-2929 GCA_036516375.1 Noviherbaspirillum sp.
AACATCCGTTCCCGCAAACGCAAGCCGGCCTCGTCGCGTCGAGACGAGGCGGTGGACCCGGTACTGCCGGAGAAAAAACGCGCGCGCAGGCGCTTGGTCGGTGCAGTGGCATTGGTTTTGGCGGCGATCATCGGTTTGCCGATGATTCTCGATTCGGAACCCAAGCCGCTGGCCGACGACATTGCCATTCGCATCCCCTCGCGCGACAGCGCCTCGGCGCCTGTCCGCAGCGTAGCGGAAAATGCCGAACCCGCAGAGGCAGCGCTCGACGAACAGGAAGAACTGGTCGCGCCCCCGGATGCAGCCCCGGCACCCGATGCCACTCCGCCTGCCGCCCCGACTCCAGCGCCCGCTGTGGCCACCGCCGTGCCGCGCCCTGCGCCATCTTCAGCAGCCAAACCAGCCGAGCCGACCCCACCTGCCAAGCCAGCGCCAGCCAAGCCTGAGCCGAGCCCAGCGCCCGAGCGCCGGGTCCGCGACGACGAAGGCGCGCGTGCGCTGGCACTGCTGGAAGGGCGCACGGCGCCGGCCGCCGAAAAGAAGGCGGAAAAATATGTAATCCAGGTTGCGGCACTGGCATCGCAGGAAAAGGTCAACGAACTGCAAGGCAAGCTCAAGCGCGCCGGCATCGCCTCGTTCACGCAGAAGGTTGGAACCGGCGGCGGTGCGGCGACACGTATCCGTGTCGGCCCGTTTACAAGCCGCGACGAGGCGGAAAAAGTGCGGGCGCGCATCGTCAAGCTCGGCTTGAACGGCACGCTGGTGCCGGTGTGATCTGTAGCGGCCCGGCCTGAAGCAGACGTGACGGTTTTCGACTATCTGGTGCTGGTGGTGCTGATTTGCTCGATCATCATCAGCACTCTGCGCGGACTGGTGAAGGAAATCCTGTCGTTGCTGAGCTGGATCGTTTCCTTCGTCGTAGCCAATGTTTACGGTGAGGCGCTCGCTGCCTTGCTGCCTGAACTGATACCGGGTGCGGTGACGCGACTAATCGTGGCCTTTCTCGTGCTCTTCATCGGTGTGCGCCTGCTGATGGGATTGGTGAGCTTGGCCATCGATGCCGTCATCAAGTCTGCCGGCCTGTCGCTGGCTGACCGCGGGCTGGGCGGCCTGTTCGGTCTGGCACGCGGGTTGGTGCTGGTTCTGGCTGCGGTGCTGGTATGCGGGATGACGGCGATTCCGCAACAGGCATTCTGGCGCGAGGCCTTGTTCAGCCCGCTGGCCGAAACGGCGGCGCGCACCGCCAAACCCTACTTGCCGGGCGACTTCGCGCGGCACGTGAATTTTTAGCATCTCACCTCGAGGATTTCATCATGTGCGGCATTGTCGGCGTAGTTTCCCAGGGCCCGGTCAACCAGTTGATTTACGATGCGCTGCTCCTGCTGCAGCACCGCGGCCAGGACGCCGCCGGCATCGCCACCAACCACGGGAATACGTTTTCCATGCACAAGGCCAATGGCCTGGTACGCGACGTTTTTCGCACACGCAACATGCGTTCCCTGCCCGGCAATGCCGGTATCGGACAGGTGCGCTACCCGACCGCGGGTTCTTCCAGCGAAGAAGAGGCGCAGCCGTTCTATGTGAATGCGCCGTTCGGCATCATCCTCGCGCACAACGGCAACCTGACGAACTGGGAGCAGTTGAAGAACGAGATGTTCCGCAACGACCGCCGGCACATCAATACCGATTCCGATTCCGAGGTGCTGCTTAACGTGCTGGCGCACGAGGTGCAGAACGCGACCACCGGCTACTCGCTCGATCCTTCAGCACTGTTCAAGGCCGTCACCGCCGTGCACAAGCGTGTGCGCGGTTCCTACGCGGTGGTGGCGCAGATTGCCGGCTACGGCTTGCTGGCTTTCCGCGATCCGTACGGCATTCGTCCGCTTTGCATCGGCTTCAACGATACCGAGCAGGGACCGGAATACATGCTGGCCAGCGAATCGGTAGCGCTCGAAGGACTGGGCTTCCGCTTCCTGCGCGACGTGCTGCCTGGCGAGGCAATCTTCATCGATCTCGAAGGACGGCTGTACAACCAGCAGTGTGCGGAGAACCCGGTGCTGACCCCGTGTGCCTTCGAGTTCGTTTACCTGGCACGCCCGGATTCGATCATCGACGGTGCTTCCGTGTATGCGACACGCCTGAAGATGGGCGAACATCTCGCGGCCAAGATCGCGCGCGAAATGTCCAGCGGCGACATCGATGTCGTGATGCCGATTCCTGATTCCTCGCGTCCGGCAGCGATGGAGCTGGCGCTCAAGCTCAACCTCGATTACCGCGAAGGTTTCATCAAGAACCGCTACATCGGCCGTACCTTCATCATGCCCGGCCAGGGCCTGCGCAAAAAGTCGGTGCGCCAGAAGCTCAATGCCATCGGCAGCGAGTTCAAGGGGAAGAGCGTGCTGTTGGTGGACGATTCGATCGTGCGTGGCACCACCAGCCGCGAGATCGTGCAGATGGCGCGCGACGCCGGCGCCAAGCGCGTGATCTTCGCCTCGGCTGCGCCGCCGGTGAAGTTCCCCAACGTCTATGGCATCGACATGCCCACCCGCAGCGAGCTGATTGCCTACGGCCGTACCGAAGAGGAAGTCTGCCGCGAGATCACGGCCGACGCGCTGGTGTACCAGGATGTGGAAGCCTTGAAGCGTGCGATCACGGATGTGAACCCCTTGCTCAAGCGCTTCGAAGCATCCTGCTTCGATGGCGAGTACGTCACCGGTGACATATCGCGCGATTACCTCGATCGCATCGAAGTCGCGCGCCTGAACCCGAAGCCGCAAGCCGAGGAAGGCACGCGCACGCAGTTGAACCTCGGTCTGGCGCGCGCCGACTGAGTCCTTAAGGTCTTTGCGCCCTTCAGGCGCCCTGCAGCAGGGAAGCGAATTCGACGGCCGGTACCGGACGACTGAAGAAATTTCCCTGCATCTCATCG
>DATBUE010000368.1:0-2872 GCA_036516375.1 Noviherbaspirillum sp.
TTTTCGAAAGCGATCGGGCTGGGCATGCGCATGCCGATGACGTGGCGCGCGATGCAGACCTTGAATGCATCCAGCGGTAAATCGATTGTCGTCACGTCCGGCGCATTGAAGGAATTCATGGAAAAAAATCGCCTGACCGCGCAGGTATCAATCACCGACGAAGCCGATTACGCGGTGGCCTTCGTCATCGTGGAGAAAGAATGACTGCTGTGCACGAACTGAACGCAATGCCCCTGGGTCCGCTCATGCTCGATGTGGTGGGCAAGACGCTGGACGAAGATGACATCCGCCGCATCCGCCACCCGTTGACCGGCGGCGTGATTCTGTTCGCGCGCAACTTCGAGAGCCGTGCCCAACTATGCGCCCTGACGCAAGCCATCCACGCCGAACGGCCGGGCGTGCTGATTGCAGTCGATCATGAAGGCGGACGCGTGCAGCGCTTTCGCAGCGACGGCTTCACGCGCTTGCCGGCCATGCGCAAGCTTGGTGCCTTGTGGGACAAGGATGTGCTTGAGGCGATGCGTGCCGCGACCGATGTCGGCTTCGTGTTGGCCGCCGAGTTGCGCGCCTGCGGCGTCGACCTCTCGTTCACGCCGGTGCTGGACCTTGATTACGGCGAATCGGAAGTCATTGGCGACCGCGCCTTCCACCGCGATCCACGGGTGGTGGCCGCTCTGGCGAAGAGCCTGAACCACGGTCTGACGCTGGCCGGCATGGCCAATTGCGGCAAGCACTTTCCGGGACACGGTTTCGTGCAGGCCGACTCGCACATTGCCATTCCGGTCGACGAGCGCGAGCTCGATCAGATCCTGAGTGACGATGCCGCACCTTACGGCTGGCTCGGACTCGGCCTTGCGGCCGTCATGCCGGCCCACGTGATTTACCCGAAGGTGGACAAGCATCCTGCCGGCTTTTCGCGCAAGTGGCTGTCCATCCTGCGTCGCCAGTACGGCTTCCAGGGCGTCATCTTCAGCGACGACCTGAGTATGGAGGGCGCGAGCGTGGCCGGCACTGTGGTCGACGGTGCGCAGGCGGCACTGAAGGCCGGATGCGATATGGTCCTGGTTTGCAATTCCCCGCAGAAGGCCGATGAACTGTTGGCCGGCCTCGATGGACTTGTGCCGCAGGCGGCCAGTGCAGCGCGAATTGCAGCACTGGTGCCGCAAGGCTCGGCTTTGAACTGGGAGGAGCTGCAGGGCGATGCGCGCTACCGGGCCGCCAAGAAGACCGTGCGTGGACTGATGGAAGATTAATGGTCGATGTCTGATCCTGCTGTACCTGATTCGAACGACAAGCCGTCGGAAGCAGTCCCCTTGCAAGAGCGTGAGGGTGCCGAGCGCAACTCCGGGGACGTACGTGCCGCCTTGCTCGACACGGTAAGCCGCCTGCCGAACCTGCCCGGCGTCTACCGCTACTTCGATGCCGACGACAAGCTGCTCTATGTCGGCAAGGCGCGCGACCTGAAGAAGCGTGTCTCCAGCTACTTCCAGAAGAACCTGGCCAGCCCGCGCACCGCCATGATGGTGTCGCGCATCGTGCGTCTGGAAACGACGGTCACGCGTAGCGAAGCCGAGGCGCTGCTGCTTGAAAACAACCTGATCAAGACGCTGCAGCCGCGCTACAACATCCTGTTCCGCGACGACAAGTCCTATCCCTACCTGAAGATCACGAATCAGGACGCGCCGCGCATGGCGTACTACCGCGGTGCGGTCGACAAGAAGCATCAGTATTTCGGGCCGTTTCCCAGTGCATGGGCGGTAAAGGAGTCGATGCAGATCCTGCAGAAGGTATTCCAGTTGCGCACCTGTGAAGACACGGTGTTTGCGAATCGCACGCGTCCCTGCCTGCTGCATCAGATCCAGCGTTGCAGCGCGCCGTGCGTGCATGCCATCTCTGCCGAAGACTATGCGCTCGATGTGGAGAATGCGGCCAAGTTCCTGCGCGGCCGGCAGAGCGAAGTGATGCAGGCGTTGGAACAGAAGATGCACGCGTTCGCCGCCGAGTTGAAGTTCGAGCAGGCCGCAGGCGTACGCAATCAGCTCAATGCCTTGTCGCGCGTGCTGCACCAGCAGAGCATGGAAACGGTGGGCGATGCCGACATCGACATCATTGCAGTGATCGTGCAGGGCGGCCGCGCCGCCGTGAATCTGGCTATGGTGCGCGGCGGGCGTCATCTGGGCGACCGCGCCTACTTCCCGGCGCAGGTCGAAGATGCGGTGGCAACGGCCGAAGGCAGCGTTGAAGCCGAGGTGCTGAAAGCCTTTCTGGCCCAGCACTACATCGACAAATTCATCCCGGGTACGCTGATCCTCAACACCGAACTCGACGAACCTGCCCTGATGACGGCATTGATGCAGCAGTGCGGACATCGCATCAGTCTCGTGTTCCAGCCGCAGGGGCAGCGGCGCCAGTGGCTGGAGATGGCGCACAAGGGAGCCGAGATAGCGCTGGCCCGTTTGCTGTCGGAACAGGGTTCTCAACAAGCGCGCACCCGTGCGTTGGCCGATGTGCTGGGACTGGATAGTGCGGACCTCAGCGCGCTACGTATCGAATGTTTCGACATCAGTCACACCCAGGGCGAAGCCACTCAGGCGTCCTGCGTCGTCTTTCAGCGTCACGCGATGCAGAACGGCGAGTACCGCCGCTTCAATATCAACGGCGTCACGCCTGGCGACGACTATGCTGCGATGCGCCAGGTGCTGATGCGTCGTTATGAGAAGGTGGCAGGCGGCGAGGGCGTCATGCCCGACATCGTGCTGATCGACGGTGGCAAGGGGCAGGTCGAGATGGCACGACAGGTGTTTTCCGAACTGGGGCTGGATACCGGCGCCATCGTAGGCGTGGCCAAAGGGGAGGGGCGCAAGGTCGGACT
>DATBUE010000369.1:0-2483 GCA_036516375.1 Noviherbaspirillum sp.
CTCAATCTGCAGCGAGCGTGCCACGCGCACAATGGAATCAACGATCTCATGGTCGACCCGACTGTTGACCATGTCGCATACGAACGCACCGTCGATCTTCACGTAATCCACCGGCAGGTGCTTCAGGTAGGCAAATGAAGACATGCCGGTGCCAAAGTCATCCAGCGCAAACTTGAAGCCCAGCTCCTTGGCCGCGTGCATGAAGCTGGCCGCATTGCTGAGGCTGGAAATGGCAACCGTTTCCGTCACTTCGAAGCAGACCTGCTCCGGATGGATCTGGTAACGCAACGTCTGTTCGCGAAGGAAATCGAGGAACTCGTCGTCGTTGATGGTTGCGCCGGAGAGGTTGATGCTGTGCATGACTCCTTCGGCGGCAGCCTCCGTGCCGGTGCGCTGCAGGAAGGCGAAAGCATGGCTGATGACCCAGCGGTCCACCGATTTCATCAAGCCGTAGCGCTCGGCCACAGGCAGGAAGGCACCAGGGGGCAGGACCCGCTCGCCCTCTTGCATGCGCAGCAGGATTTCATACTTGGCGTGGGCGCCGGTCGCTTCATGCAGGCCCGCGATCTTCTGACGGTAGAGCGTGAATTTGTCTTCGTCCAGCGCGTGAATGATCTGTGCAAACATGTCCATGCCGACCGCCCGCTCCTGCGCATGATGCTCGGGGTCGTACAGGCGCACGCGATCGCTGCCGCCCTTCTTCGCCGCCGTGCAGGCAAGGTCCGCCGCGCGCATCACCTCGGCCTGCTCACTGGTGCGCTGGTCCACCGCCACCGCGCCGACGCTGGCGCCGACGGTGAAGATGCGATCCTGCCAGACGAAGCGGAAGTCGCGGATGCCGTTGCGGATATTGCGCGCGATATCCATCGCTTCCTCGACATTGCAGGAACGCAGCAGCACGGCAAACTCGTCGCCACCCAGGCGCGCCAGCATGTCGGTTTCGCGCAGGCTGTCCTGAATCACCAGCCCTATCTTGCGCAACAACTGGTCGCCGGCAACATGACCGCAGACATCGTTGACCACCTTGAATCGGTCGAGGTTGATGTGCAACAGTGCGTGTCGTCCCTCCTGCGCGCGTGCGGAGCGGATCGCGCTTTCCAGTGCAGTCTGGAATTCGAGCCGGTTGGCCAAGCCGGTCAGCGCGTCGTGGCCCGCCTGCCAAGCCAGGCGGCGCGACATTTCCTGCGCCGCCGTCACGTCGCGGAAGATCAGCACGGCGCCGCTCACCTTGCCGCGCTCGTCATACATCGGCGAAGCACCGTCCTCGATCTCGTATTCCTTGCCGGCGGCCGAGACCAGCAGATGGGTCGGCTCGCTGCAACGCATGACCGTCGCACTCGGCGTCTGAGCCGGATGGCGCAAGGGCGAACGGTCCAGCTTAAGCAGGCAATAAACCTCGTGCAGCGGCTTGCCGCGGGCATCGAGCCGATGCCATCCGCACAACTGTTCGGCAACCGGATTGATGTAGCCGACACACCCGTCCAGCCCGACCGTGATCACGCCTTCGCCGATGCTGTTGAGCGTGGCTTCGGCCAGATTCTTTTCCTGAAACAACAGTTTTTCGGATCGCGCAACCATGCGCACCACCACGGCCGCGACCACGACGCTGACTGCAAGTGCGACACAGAACAGGATCAGAACGAAGCGGAAAGCGGTCTGGTTATTGCCGCTGGCGGTGGCGACTTCGCGAAACACGCGGGTGCGCTCAAATTCGAGCAAGCGCTCCAGACGCGTTTCCAGGCTACGGTAAACCAGCAGCGCGGTGCTGAGCGAAGGCGGCGCAACATCCCCGCTTTCGGCCTGCGCCACGCGTGTCTGCAACTCGTGGGCCTGGTCGGCCGCGGTCGCGATCTGGTCCAGCAACTGCTTTTCTTCCGGCGATACTCCCATCGCGACGAAGCTGTTGCGATAGAAGTTGAAGTCGGCGTGGAATCCGGCCAGCGCCGAGCGCGCGACGGGCCGTGCTTGGGTCTGTTCCGTATAGGAACGGAACACTTCATAAATGGCACTGCGCGTGAGCGACTGCATGCCTTCGATCAGGGAAATCTTGTTCGAGCGTCCCTGTGCAGCGTCGCGCAGGTTCTCGTTCATCTCGTGCACGCGCAGGAAGCCGTATGTGCACACTCCGGTCAGGATCGCCACCATGACCAGAAAGCCCGCCAGCATGACGAAAGTGGTTCGGCTCCTTCTGGATCGGGACAGGGCGCTCATCGTTGCGCGTGGCTCAGAGCCACCCTCGTTCCTTGTAATAGCGAACCGCCCCTTCGTGCAACGGCGCCGTCAAGCCATCGCGAATCATGGCCTTCGGCTGCAGGCCGGCAAGCGCAGGATGCAGCTCCGTGAACTCCTCGAAGTTGTCGAACACAGATTTGACGAGCTGGTAGACGATTTCCGCCGGCATCTCGGCCTTGACCACCATCGTGCCGGTCACGCCGTAGGTCAGGATCACCTCCGACTGGCCGGGATAGGTGCCGGCGGGGATC
>DATBUE010000370.1:0-5526 GCA_036516375.1 Noviherbaspirillum sp.
ATCCGCATTCATGAGCACCCAACCCCGCCTTGCCGGTTCCAAGAAAAGATTCGCGATGGGACTGGCCGTCGTCTTCATCCTGTTCCTGTGGCAGGTCGCCGCCTGGCTGCTGCCGGACTTCCTGATGCCGGATGTGCACACGGTGTTCCTGCGCCTGTGGGAAGAGCTGCAATCGGAAAACTTCCGTGAAGCGCTGTGGGGCAGCATCGTGCGCCTGAGCGCGGGCTACGGCTCGGCCCTAGTGTTCGGCATCGGCTTCGGCCTGATTGGCGCGGTGCTGTTCTTCTTCCGCGAAGTGCTCAAGTCCGCAATCATCATCCTGCAATCGATTCCCTCGATTGCCTGGGTACCGATCTTCCTGATCATGATGGGCTTCGGCAACATGCCGATCATCGTGGTTGTCGCCATCGCGGCCTTATTCCCGGCCGCGCTGTCGGTGATGAATGCCACCGAGAGCGTGCAGAAGGTGCATGTTTCGGCGGCCCGCGTGATGGGTGCCTCGCGTTGGGATCTGTTGAAGCGCGTTTATCTGCCGGCCGTGATGCCGGAACTGATCACCGGCGCCCAGCTTGCGTTCGGCAATGCCTGGCGCGCGCTGATCTCGGCCGAGATGCTGATCGGCTTCGGCAAGGGGCTGGGACGTTCGCTATCCTATGCCGGCGAGACCGCCGACATGGTGGGCGTGATGACCAGCATCCTCGCCATCGCCATCCTTGCCCCGCTGATCGACCAGGTGCTGCTGGAAAACCTGAAGCACCGCGTGCTGCGCTACCAGTACGTCTGATCGGCCCCGCCATGCCGCTGCCCTCTCTTCGCCCTTATCGCGCTGTGCAAGCGGCAATCGCAGCGGCTGCAGGGCTGGCAGGGCAGCGTACATGGCGCATTGCATCGCTGGCTGCGCTGCTTGCTCCCTTGTCCCTGGCCGCAGCACCAGTCCATGCGGATCCTGGCCGCGAACCCGCCCTGGTCGTCGCACTCGACCATCTCCCTTCCGAGCGAAGCGTCGCCGACAAGCACCGCACGCCCGACAGCATCGACCATGCCTTGGCGCTGGACCTGGCGCGGCGCCTGCAACGCCCTTTGCTGGCGCTGGCCAATGACGCCGCCTCCACGCATGGCGACCAAGGTGGCATGCCAGCCCTGCGCCTGACCACACTTGTGCATCCGGTAATCGTACCCGCCGGCCAAGTTGCCATCCCCGTGCGCTACGACGCAGCACCGATGGCCATCATGCGTACCGACACCACGATCAAGCGCTGGGAAGATCTGAAGGGACGCACCGTCTGCGTGGCCCGCGACGGCAAGCATGCGGGCAGCCTGGCTGCAGGTTTCGGCGCGCAGGAAAAGGTGTACCCGTCCAGTGCCGATGCACTGGTCGCGCTGCGCATCGGCGCCTGCGACGCCAGCGTGCACGACACGGCGCTGCTGCAAGCATTGATCCGCTTTCCGGAGTGGAAGAAATTTTCCGCCCAGCTGCCCGCACGTGAAAGTCGCGCCCTTGCCTTTCTCGTGCCGGCCACCGACACCAGGACCATCGCTGCCCTGCGCAAGGCCACCCAGGCCTGGCGCAGCGAAAGACTGCCGGCGCACCTGGCCAAGGAAGCGGCGCGCAACATCGCATTCGAGGTCTATCTGGAACAGGACGTGCCAGACTGCCACTGAGTCGGCAGTCCTGCAGCAAGCCGACAGGCTGATCCCGCTCGTTTGACAAGCGGATTTGGAACCATGGCGCGGTGTGGCCCACATATAACCGCCATTCGCCCTTCCGTTCCCAAGATTCGAACCTGTCCATGTCGAGCGCATTCCTGCGACCCCATCACATTGCTGTCTCGTCCGACAGCCTGAATCTCGCGCCCCGTTCCGCAGCGTCGAGCGAGCCGATACTCGGGCGCAGCAACGAAAACCATGCGAACAACGAGCGCGCGGCGTCCTGCTTGACCTGCTCGGACACGCCGCACAGGCGCGATGCGACACGCAGCAAGTTCTACGCCATCATACGTCGCCAGAACCAACAGCCGGCACTCCCACCCGTGCCGGCTCCAGCCGCTTCCCGCATGCCCTACTTCCGTGACGACAAGCTGGGAATTTCCATTGAGCATTGCGGCGAGCAATTCCATCTGAAGACCCGGCCGCCGCCACTCGCACGCCTGGTGTTCAGTGGCGGCGGCGCAAAGGGTGCGGCCTATGCCGGCGGCGTGAATGCGCTTGAACGCACCGGTGTCCTGGACCGGATCACGACCATGTACGGTTCTTCGGCCGGCGCCATTACCGCGACCTTGCTGGCATGCGGCATCAGCGCAGAACAGTTCGAGCGCTTGTCGAACAGCATGAATTTCCTGAAGCTGATCGCAAAGGACGGCAAGGACCCGGCGCCAGCCCAAGACGAACCAGCATCCGCGGAAGAAGCGGCGACGCTGCGGCAGGGCTGGCGCGCCGTCGTCAAGGAGCGCTGGAACAACTCCCGCGTCAATACGATGGCCTCATTGCTGCGCAATTGCGGCACCACGGCGCCGCGCCTGTACAAGTTGATACGCGAGACCACGCGCGAGACCGTGCTCGCACGAATCGATGCTGCAAGTAATCCGGCCGAGGTCGAGGACATCCGCCAGCGCTTGCAGGACCAAGGCGCGTGCGTGACTTTCAATGACCTGGCGCGTCTGAGCGCCGCCCGCGTGCCGGGGATACGGCAACTGCATTGCACCGGCACGGCAATAATCGAAAGCAAGGCACAGCTCGCCGTGTTCAATGCCGAGCACACGCCGCACATGCCAGTGGCGGAAGCCGCCCGCATCTCCGGCGCTTTCCCTGGTGTGTTCGCCAAGGTGGATTACTCGCTGCCGCACAACCAGCCAAACGCTCTGACAGGAGCCAAGGGCGAAGTCAATCGCGCTCTGGCGGTGGCCACCGGTATCGGCGCGAAAACGACCTTCATGGACGGCGGAGTCATGCTCAATACGCCGGTTCCGGCCCTGCTGGACGATGCATCCGATGCTGACGACCTGCTCGTGTTCGCCTTCGAGGACGACGAACTGCGACCCAACACTCCTGACGTGCCGCATGACGAATCCAAGCCCAGGATGCCGCTCACGTCGGGCTTCCCCGACTACATGACCGAAACCGATGTCACCGCCGCCGACAACTTCCTGCGCAGCCAACTCAGGTCGAAGGTGCGCCAGGACGTGGTGGTGGTGCCGCTGCGCGTCGAGGGCCGCGACTACACTGGCTTCCGGAAAGGGACGCTGAACTTCAAGATGTCGAATGCCGAAAAGCGCTCCCTGCAATTGGCGCTGGAGAAGCAAACCATGCTGCACTTGAACCGCCGCGAAAGTCGCAGGGACGAAAAATCGTCAGGCAGTCTCCATGACGTCCTGCACACCTTCGACAACGCCACGCTGATCGCCCTGCAGAAGCATCTCGATCCGCCGATGGATCCGGATCGCGCGGAGCAAACACCAAATCCCGCGCCGCACGCCTCGAAACTCCTGGAGGCGGTGCAGGCCATACGCGACTTCCGGGAAGCGCTGTCCCCATTGATGGACAACCTGACCGAAGCCGTCGCCCAAGCCGCAAAGGCTGACCGCTTCGTCTTCGATGCGACGCTGAGTGCGCACCTGAAGCAGGTATCAGACCACGCCGCCGGCGACCCCGGTCGCCTCGCCTACATCGCACGTGGGCTCGCCTCCTCTTCGCACTCCGGGGTCCAGCGCATGCTGGCTGCGGCCCGCGGGCAGAAAGCAGCCGAGGAGCAGCCCCTGCTGAAGGAGACACTGAAGATCCAGCGCGAACGCGAGCTGCGCACCGTGGCAATGAATATCGGACGCCAGTTCATCCACCGCGCGCTCACCACCTCAGGACAATCGGCATCGAACATTGCCCTGCTTTGCGCATTCGAGGAGGAACTGGCCCAGGCCAAGACGCCAAGCCAGTTCAATCTTGCGCTCGATGCCTTCACCGACGGCTACAAGACCAAGCACTCCAGCATCAACCTCAGATTCCCGTATCTCCAGCCGGCCCCGGAGAATGTACGGGCGGCGGCGAAGACCATCCTGTCCACGATCGTGATGCCGGTACTGCACCAGATGAAAGCGGACGCCGACACGCATGACATGAAGGCTCTGACGCAGATCGCCGCGAACCTGGGGGAGGTCCGAAATTTCGACGATCTGAAACGCGCACTGGACAAACCGCCCGCGCTGCTCGAAGCGCAATTGCGCCCTTACCTGGCACGGCTGAAAAAAATTGCGGGTGACCCGCTGCTGCTCGAAGCGCAGACCTATCGCCTGCGGGAAGAATGAAGTGCACGGCGGCGCGGTGGGCGTTGCGCCGCGCGTCGATCAATACATCGCGCCGCGCAGTGTGCTAGCTGCGCGTAAGCCTTTGCAGCAAGGCCGCGTAAACCGCGCGCGCAGCAGGATCGGCCAACGCATCGGGCGCGTCTGGGCCGTCCGCCGGCTCGGCTGCTAGCGGCACTTCCTCCCCACCCGGCTGTTCTCCTTCCGCATACTGCTCGGCGAGATTCTTCCAGCCGCGTCGCGCTGCAAAGACGCAAAAGGCCTCCGGCGCTTCCAGCACGATCAAGTTCTCGTCCTGCAAGCCGCTGTCGCCCAGTCCGAAGTCGGGGCCTTCGTAACCGAGTTGATGCAGCTTCGTCATCAGTTGCGCCAGCACTTGGGCGTCCGCATGCAAGCCCGCCTCTTCCGCGGAGCCGGCGGAATCGAGGCTCGCATCCAGGTCGACATAGACATCGACCATGCCATAGCCCTCGTCATAGATGCGCATGCCCTGAACCTGCCAAGTGCGCCCCAGCGAATCGACGACCCGGAACGGGCCGCACAGGGAAATGACGTTTTCGTTATCCATGCTTGCAGCCTACACGATTGCGCGTTCGCCCTGCGGCATCGGCGCCACGCGGGTTACGCAAAGTAACAGCGCTGCCTGCGTGCAGCCGCTACGATGCGCTCCCATGCAGTCCTCGGAGTGAGACATCGTTTTCAAAAGAACAGGCTGCGTCCACCGGAGCTGGCGGGAGGGAAGCAATACCAGCACCAGACATTCCTGCCGCGTGCGCGCTGTTCTTCAAAAGTACTTGGCGACGATTTCCTGGAACGCGGCTTCCACCGGCTTGCCGGCCTTCATCTGCTCCGCAATCTCGTCGGAATAGCGCGTGATATCTGCCGGCAGCGAGGCCCGATTCGATTTGAAATAGGCGTAGCGTTCTGCTGCATGCTGCTCGGCCAGCCGCGCCGCACTGGCGCGCGTGCCCGTGCCCGTGCCGCTTCCGGCGCTGCGCCGTGCGCTCTTGGCCGCGGGCTTGGCACCCAGGCGCGTGCCGGCGGCGAGCGCCTTGATCTGATCCAGCGTGAAGCGCGCGCTCGCATTGGCGCCGGCGAACTCATCGCCTTCCGGGCGCAACAAGTGATGCTTGCCGTCGAAGGCCATCGCCTTGCCGAGTTCGTTGGTGATCTGGTAGCTCGGCAACGGGCCGGGCGTGACCAGCGAGAACTGGATGCTGGGACCGTAGTCGGA
>DATBUE010000371.1:0-4495 GCA_036516375.1 Noviherbaspirillum sp.
CCGCACCAGCCGCCCGCATCCTGCAATCCGGCACCCGGCCAAGAAAAAGGCCCGCGCGCGGCGGGCCTTGGAATTGGTGCTGGAATGTTTCTATACCGCCAGCTCCGGTACAAACCGCCCATCCTCTTGAGGTTGCACTCACTCGGGAGAACGCGAATGGCGCAATCATAGTGAACGGTGATGACAGGAATATGACGCAGGACAAGAATTGTCTTTATTTCAACTAATTTGCGCGGGGAGCTCAAAAGAAAAACGGCCCTCATTGCTGAGAGCCGTCAATTCTGTGGTGCCGAGAGCCGGAATCGAACCGGCACGCCTTGCGGCGCGGGATTTTGAGTCCCGTGCGTCTACCTATTCCGCCATCTCGGCGACGCGAAGCGCGCATTATGCTCGATTTGGCTGGGAGCAGCAACCGCGTTTCCATCATTAGGGCGTGATGGCGCGTTGCACAAATCATCAGCAGCAGGCGTATCATCGCCAACTTCTTTTGCTACCTGCCGTGCGCAGGCGAACAATGAAGCCAGGAAAACTCCGTGAACTGGTGCTCGGCAAGGCGCTGGATCCGCTGCAACCCGAAACGCGCCATTCGCTTGCGCTCGTCGCCTTTCTTGCCTGGGTCGGGCTCGGCGCCGACGGGCTTTCCTCCTCATCCTACGGTCCCGAATACACGTTCCGCGCGCTCGGTAACCATGCCGACCTCGGGCTGTACATGGCCGTTGCCACCGCGGTCACGGTCTTCATCATCGCGCTGGCCTACAACCAGGTCATCGAACTGTTTCCGACCGGGGGCGGCGGCTATCGGGTGGCGACCAAGCTGGTCGGGCCGCACCTCGGCCTGATCGCAGGCTGCGCGCTGGTTGTCGACTATGTGTTGACGATTGCGATTTCGGTGGCTGCCGGCGTCGATGCGCTGGCGTCGCTGTTACCGATCGGTTTCCAGGAATACAAGCTCCCGGCCGAAGCGGCAGTGATCGGCTTGCTGATCTTCCTGAACCTGCGCGGCATCAAGGAGGCCATCCGCGTCCTGTTGCCGATCTTCCTGGGCTTCATCCTTACCCACTTCGCGCTGATCGTGTACGGCATCGTCGCCCATGCTTCCTTCCTGCCCGAGCTGATTCCGCATACCGCGGATGCCAGCAAGCTGCTCGCCGGCGACATCGGCTGGATCGGGGTGGCTGGATTGCTGCTGTTTGCCTACTCCCAGGGGGGGGGCACCTATACCGGCCTGGAAGCGGTGTCCAACAACGTCAACATGCTGGCTGAGCCGCGCGTACATACCGGCAAGGTGACCATGATCTACATGGCCTTCTCGCTTGCATTCACTGCCAGCGGCATCATCCTGCTCTATCTGCTGTGGCAGGCACAGCCAATTCCGGGCCAGACGCTGAATGCGACCGTGTTCAAGCTGATCATCGAGGACATCGGCTTCGGCGCGTGGGGCAACTGGGCTCTGTGGTTGAGCGTGCTGGTCTTCGAGGCGGGCTTGCTGTTCGTGGCCGCGAACACCGGCTTCCTGGGAGGGCCTACCGTGCTATCGAACATGGCGGTCGATTCCTGGGTGCCGCACAAATTCCGCTATCTCTCCACCCGCCTGGTCACGCAGAACGGGATCCTGCTGATGGGTATTGCCGCGCTGGCCATCCTGTTCTGGACCGGCGGCGACGTAACGCTGCTGGTCGTGCTGTATTCAGTCTCGGTATTTCTGACCTTTGCCATTTCACTGTTCGGCCTGTGCCTGTACTGGGTACGCCAGCGCAAGAACGAGACGAAATGGGTGCGGCGCTTCCTGCTCTCGCTGATCGGCTTCGTGATCTGCTCCAGCATCCTCTCGGTGCTGCTGGTCGAAAAATTTGCCGACGGGGGCTGGGCAGCCGTGCTCACCATCGGGGGCCTCTTTGCGCTGTGCCTGTACATTCGCAGTCATTACCGGGAAACCAAGGCAGCCATTCACGCGGTCGACCAGGTGTTTGCACACCAGCCCTTCGGCCCGTACCGGGGACCGCTGGAACCGGACCCGAATGCCCAAACGGCGGTCTTCATCGTAGGCTCGTCGCGCGGCGGCGGCTTGCATGCGCTGCTCTGGGTGCAACGCATGTTCCCCGGCCACTTCAAGAATTTCCTGTTCGTCAATGCACGTACCGTCGACGCCCATGTTTACGGTGGCGAGGGCGCGGTGGAGAACATGCGCGCGGAGGCGGAAGCCACGCTGAAGTTCTTCGTCGACTTCTGCCACAGCCACGGCATGCCCTCGGCGTCGTACATCGGCTTCGGCACCGATGCCGTCAGCGAAATCACGCGCCTCTGCGAAACCATCAGCGAGACCTATCCGAACTCGATCTTCTTCACCAGCAAGCTGGTGTTCGAGCACGACAACTGGTTTACCCGGTTGCTACACAACCAAGCCGCACTGGCGATCCAGCGCCGCCTGCATTTCGAGGGCTTGCAGATGGTTATTCTTCCGATGAAAGTTTGAGAGCAGATTCGTCGTGAGCAGCTGTCGAACAATTGTTGCGTCTGCCGCTCGCGGCGCCTGTAGCCCGTTCGTGCCCATGCGCCTCATTCCCGATCCCGCACCTCGTTGCGTTTTTTATCAGACTTCTCAAGCCTTATAAGAGGCGTGAATGTGGCTTATCAAGCGCAACACGTGTGAATCAGCAGAAACGAAAGTTCCATAACTGCTGTGAATGACGCGTATCAGAAACTGAAAGTGGATTTATAACGCTGCGGCGCCGATACTTCCCTCATCGAAATCGTTTTAAGAGGGGATTCGAAATGGCAACTGCAACTGTCTCTCGCGCCGGTGGAAACGGCGTCGCTCTCGTCGTGCTCGCAGCCGATCTGGCTCTGCGTGGAGCTCAGGCAATCAACGAATTTGGCGTCGTCGCCCTGCAAGCCCTGCGCGAACTGCGCTTGGCTGAAGCGTCCGGTGAAGCCGAATTGCACAAGCTGTATCACGCTACGCGTGGCGACAGCGTGGATCCGGAAGTGCTGGAACTGCTGCGCAAGCACGACTGAGCGGCCCATGCCGTGCGCTCCAAGCAAGCCACTGTTCTCGCGGACAGTGGCTTTGTTTTTTGGGCTTTTGCAACAGGTAGGGTGGGCGTACTGGACAGGCGAATCCGCTGTAAGTAGTGATGTGCCGTTCACGTCAGTGCAGCAGTGAAGCCTGGTCCTGCATGCGCTCGCGCAACACGGCCGCCGGCATTGCCTCGCCAAAATAATGTCCCTGCACGCTGTCGCACGACAGGGTGCGCAGGAAATCCACTTGCTGCCGCGTTTCGGCGCCTTGGGCCACCACTCGCCATCCCAGCGAATGCGCTACATGAACGATGACCCGGGCCAAGGCCACGCCGCTAGCGTCGCCAGGCAGGTTACGAATGAGGGCCGGCCCGATCTTGACGGTACCGGCGCGTGAGGCGGCGAGTTGGGCCAGCGAGGCATGGCCGAAACCGAAATGATCAATGGTGAGGCCCACGCCCAAGGCATGCAGCGCCTCCAAGGAGCGTTGGGCTTGCTCCTCTTGCCCGCTTAGGGCTTCTTCCGGAATTTCTATTTCCAGCCTGTCGGGCGCGAGCCCGGTTTCTGCAAGGACGGCCTGCAGTCGCTGACCCAGCTGCATGTCGTTGAACTGTTGCGCCGACAGATTGACCGCGACCCGCATGCCGTCGTCGTTCCACTCGAGCGCCTGGCGGCAGGCCTGGCGCAGAATCCAGTCACCGATGCCGTCCATCAGCCCTTTTTCTTCCGCCAGTGCAAGAAAGCGCTGAGGCTTGACCACGCCCAGTTGCGGGTGGGTCCAGCGCAGCAGCGCTTCCATCCCGGTCATGCGTCCGCTCGCAATGTCGAAGCTGGGCTGGTAGTGCAAGGCCAGTTCGCCGCGCTCCAGGGCGTGGCGCAGGGAATGTTCGAGCGTGCGCCGCACTGCGGTCTCGGCGTCGAGTTGGGGTGAGTAGTAGCAGTAGCGGTTGCGCCCCTGCTGTTTGGCGCGGTACATCGCGCTGTCTGCGTGCTTGAGCAGCAAGGTAGGCTCGTGTGCGTCGTGCGGGGAAGCAGCAATGCCGATGCTGGTGCCTACGTGAATCGTGGTGCCGGCCACACTAAACGGCGGGGAAAACGCGGCCAGGATTTTTTCGGCGATGGTGGCGCCGCGCTGTGCTTCCTTGACGTTTTCAACCAGCACCACGAACTCATCGCCGGCCAGGCGGGCAACGGTGTCGGATTCGCGCAGGCAGGCGCGCAGACGGTGCGCCGTTTCCTTGAGCACGGCGTCGCCAGCGTCATGACCGAGCGTGTCGTTGATCTGTTTGAAGCGGTCGATATCCAGAAATAGCAATTCGAGCGTGCGTCCGGGCCGCTCCGCGACGTTGATCGCATGTTCCAGCTTCTGCTGGAACAGTGCCCGGTTGGGCAGCCCGGTCAGCGCGTCGTAATGCGCCAGGTAAGCGAGCTGTTCGGCACTGCGCTTGCGTTCGGTGATGTCCCGCATCACGTGCAA